>NZ_LZHI01000045.1:0-1228 GCF_001690385.1 Gilliamella sp. Choc6-1 | reverse complement strand
CCTTGTTGGTCAATGGCGGTGAAGAGGGCGTCACTAACGTCATTGCCGGGAACGATATCAATTTATCGACCTTAAAAACGCAAAGCTATCAAGACACAATATGGAATAAAAATCACACCCGCAAGGTTGATATTGAAGAAACGGTGGGCAGTGAAATTTTAACCCATGGCGACCTAAACTTAATTGCGGGACATGATATTTTAGCGAAATCGGCAGAGCTATCGAGCGATAAGCGCGTAAACCTATTAGCCGAACATGATATTGATATTGGCAGTGAGCAAGAACGTTTACAGTTAACCGAGCATCACAAAACCAAAACGAAAGGGTTGCTTAATAAGGGGTCAATTACTGAAGATATAGCGGTCGACAATATCACCCAAAAAGGCAGCGGGATTTATGGTGATAAGGTAAACATTAATGCGGGTAACAATTTAACGGTTACAGGCAGTGAAGTGGTAGGTACGCACAATGTGAGTCTTGGTGCAGGGAAAGATATCACGATTGATGCAGCGGAAGAGTCGTATTACCGAAAACACGAAACCAAGACCAAAAAATCCGGGTTAATGGGCAGTGGTGGAATAGGCTTTACGGCAGGTAAAGAAAGCGAATCGTTAAAACAAACAAATACCGAACAAGCCTTTGTGGGCAGTGTTGTAGGTAGTACAAAAGGCAGTGTCAATATCCAAGCGGGTAAAGACCTAAGTATTAAAGGCAGTGATGTCATCGCCCAGCAAAATATCAAATTACAAGGCGAAAATGTCAATATCGAAGCATTAGATGCGAAAACGACGTATAAAGAAGAGTATGAGCGCAAAAAATCAGGGCTTACTATTTCGATAACGGGCACGGTGAGTGATATTTACAACGCCAACCAAACCCGAGAGCAAGCGAAAAAGCAGACCAATGAAAAAACCAAAGCGCTGATGAATATTAAAGCGGGGTTACAAGCGGGTAATGCGGCGCTAGAGGGCGGCGCTAATTTACAAAATGGCACACCACAAGCCTCCATTGGGATTAATGTTAGTATTGGCAATGAAAAAACCGAGCGCACGGTAAACCAAGAGCAACACACTGTGGTAAGTAGTGGCATCTCAGCGGGGAATAACGTCAGCATTATTGCGACGGGCAATGGTCAAAAAGAGAGCGGCGATATCAATATCATTGGCAGTCAGGTATCTGCAGGTCATGATGTGATGCTAAAAGCGAACCATGATGTCAACATCATTGG
>NZ_LZHI01000044.1:0-3721 GCF_001690385.1 Gilliamella sp. Choc6-1 | reverse complement strand
CCTTCCTGTTTCTTTTGCTGATAACCATACCAATCTAACTGATGCATATATAAACTGTATAACGTTATTGATGGTGGTGTGTCGGTTGAATTAGCAATTTTGGGCATTTGTAACAGGTGCCTGACTAAGGTAAACCCTGTTGAGAAATAAGCAACTTTTTGTTGTTCCTTATAAGGCAGTTTTAGTTCAACATTGTCCTGATACACAATTTTAGGATAAACATCATTCACTCGATAAGCTATCACTTCACCATCAGCCATACAACGCAGCTTCGCTTCCTCTTTGATTTCTTTCAATACCTTTTTGTCAATATGGATACCACCATGCCATATAAGTTCCAAATAAATATTATTTCACCCCAATAATATTTGGTCTATCGTTTTTATCTTTTTGTTTAGTTGCTCAACTAAACATTTTGTAATGTTATAAGTAAATTCCTCAGTTTCATAATAATTAGGAGCAGGTATCAATAAACATATTTCATTAATTTGTTTATCTATTTTTTCTATAGATTCATTAAAATTAGTTTTTTTGTTCTTAAGCGATATGATTTTTTGAGATAAAAGATTATGATAATACCTATAAGAGTCAATACTACAATTAGTCGAATATTTTTCTTGATAACATGTCTTTAATTTATCAATATTATACTTTGATTTTTCCAGCGTCCCTTCAAGAATTTCAAATTTATAAGGATAAATAATTTGATATTTATAACCTTCGTCAATTAATAACTCTTTAAGTTGAAATTGTAAGTCTTTTTCATCTATTTGATAATGCTTCCAGAATATTGGTTTTACACTAGTATCAATATCTTTGACCAATAATAAATAAACATCTTTACTAGGCGAAATATAATAGTATTGATTACTTAACCAATAATAACCTTCAACATCATAAGAACTATTTGCCAATGTAATTTTATCTTTAAAGTTTCCTTTATGAAAAATGGATAAGTTAAGCTCTTTAACCGGATATATTTTATTATTAACGGTTTTATTATAGATTTTTTTATTAATAGTAAGCTTTAAATCATTTACATCATATATAACAATATTATTTCTAATAATTTCATATAAATTATTAAAATATGAGGCCATTTGATTAATTGGACAACGCTCAAGTATTTCTTCTCGTTCAGTATTTGTAATATGCCAAAAATTATCAGTTTTTTCGCAATCTTTTGTTAGTTTAGAGATATCTATCGAGTTAAGAAAAGATTTACCTTTATAGTTCTCAATAACATCAATTTCCTGACTATAACAGCAAAAACTAAATAAAAATAACACTATATTAATAAAAAATAAATTTTTCATTACTTAATCCTTTATTGTGTTAAAAATGCCAGAAGAACTCATTTGATATTTTATTTCTGTTGTATAAACTTTATTATCTTTTGGATCTTCATCTGGATCAAAGAGATTTTGTTTTTGATGTTGTTTAATTAATATTTTACCATCAGGCTTTATTACAAAATCATTCCAATAAGATATTTCGCCATTTTTAATTTTGTACAAAAGTATTGTATCCAACAAATTTCCGTTATTATCATAACTATACATCTGAAAAGTAAAAACTTTTTCATCATTTTCACCTATAGCCATTTGGATAATGCCTTTATATAAAATGTCCTTATAATAAAAATAACAATGAGGAAAATAAAAAGTTGTTTTAGTAAGATATTCAAATAATTTTGGCTTAAATGAAAATTCTTTATTGGTAAATCTTAATGGAAATGGCATATTAGGGGAAAGATACAAGCCGTGTTCTCCCCAATAATAATATTTTTTTAATTCATTAGAGGAATAAGGTAATTTAATTTTATGATAGTAGCGTAAATCGCTATTTAAATTTTCTGAAAATGCCATATTTACACTAAATAATGATAATAGGCAGATAATGATAAACCGTTCAAAAAGTTTCATTGTTAACTATCCTTAATGCTATTTATGCCTAATTCAACATCTTAATAAATCGTGTTCTTTTTTATTAGGATATTATTTAATATAAGCTAATAAAAGTGATGAAGAAAGTACCTAATTATTCATAATTAATATTACCTTTATCATCAATAAAATAATAACTTACCTTATGTTGTTCAGTCATAAGCTTGTCTGTTTCTATATCAATGCAATACTCTGATTCTATTATTTCAAATTTCTTATTTTTATAAATACGTGTTCTTTTATTGATTGAGCACTCTGCTTGTGCACCATCCACAACAATCATTTTGCTAATCAGTTTATTACTCTTATCAAAAATCTGTAATTCAAGAGTTGGAAGGTTATAATATGAATCTTGATCATTATGATCCCAATAAGCAAAAAGGAACACATTTAGATTGTTATCAAGCGGAAGCTTTTTAAATAATATAGCTTTACCTGTGTAAGGTTTTCTATGCTCAACCATACTTAATAAAAGCGTGTTGGGATCAAAAAGCACATTTAATGGATTTTTTTCATCATATATTTGATTATTATCCGCAAAAAAGTCTTTTAAAGAATGATACGAAGATGTTTTTTTTGAATATCCTTTAAATTCATAAAGGATATTATTAAGATCTTTATTTTTATCTTCTGCAAAAGAAAAAAACGAGATTAATAAAATGCATATATAGAAAAATTGAAACCTGATCATTTTTAATCTTATACATTTATAATTAAGTTAAAATCAAAACCGCATATATGTAAATGATGATAATGATCATATCCATTAGGAGGAGCTTTCTTCATATGCTTAGTATATTTAAGTAAAGTATTTGGTTGCTTCTTATATGTAAAATATTCTGAATACATTAACGAAGTCCTTGCCCAGCCAAATTTATACAATGCTGTATTAAATTTTTCTTGCTCATCAAAATCAAAACTTGAATAAGATAACCATGTTAGCTCGCCGTTTCTTTTAGTTGATATATATCTTAAATCGCCTGCGATACCGTTTATATGAGATCTACTCTGAACAGATTTAGCATCGTGAGTACTAAATCCATTAAAGCCTAAATAATCAGCATTCAGTTCTAACATAGCACCAAGCAACCCAGCAAAACAATCAGGATTTATATACCACCTGTGACTATCACTATTAAATGTTGCAAATTTTGCTTTAACACTACCATCAGATGAAATGTAACCCTTTTCAAACTCCTTAACATTAATTAATTCCACATTATGTGCTTGTGGAATATTTCCTCTCGCCATAGCCTTAGTCACATGAATAGTAAAAATACCCAACTCATGTATCTTTTTATTCTTATCATGATAAACGTATTTATATTTTTGTTCATAACCTTCGAGTATTTCTTGTGGTATATGTTTTTCAATTTTTCCATCATGATAAATATGATAAGTAGCTATGCCTGCGCCTGAAAAATAATCCATCATCGCCACAGGATGAATAAACCATGCCTTGCCGTCTGCGGATAGATTGGATAGTTTAGGCGTATTAGCTTCACTTTGTTCTGTGCTAGTTGTTTGATTTTGGGCTTGTGCCTGCGCCACTTCTTTCCACCATAAAGATGGTTTTATGCGCTCTTCTTTTTCTAGTTGCCAGTTGCTTTTGACATATTCGTGCGCTTCGTCCACTTTTTTCATGGCAGAGTCTCGCTGATAAGGTAAGGTTAGTCCGAGTTTGTTTAACTCTTCTTCGATGATTTCTTTTTTTTGCTGTTTTTCTTGTTCATATAGGTTATCTATCTCATTCCATTTACTTAATTCTTCATCAG
>NZ_LZHI01000043.1:0-10017 GCF_001690385.1 Gilliamella sp. Choc6-1 | reverse complement strand
CAACAGTCCGTTATATGAAAAAGTTCCATTCTTTGAAAAGTATACGGATATCGGCGGTAATGCTGTTGAGCATGACCAAATAGATGTATCAGCGCCGCCGTCATCAGTGACGTATAATGGCGTGGGTGGTGCACATACGATACCGGTAGCATTAAAAGAGAAGTCTATTACTTTCACGAGTGTTGAGGTGAATGATATGGCTTTGGGCTACCGTGCCTCGGATGCAGATATCACTATCATCAAAACAGCGTTAAAAGACAATGTGGTGGTGGGTGATATAGTGCCGTATACTCTTAAAGTAATTAACAATAAAGCACAACCAGCAAATATCAAAATTAAAGATATTTTACCTGCGGGCTTTAAATTTGTTAATGGTTCATCACGAGTTAACGGTAAGAAAGTGATGGATCCGAAAGGTGGCAGAACGGTGACGTATGACAAGGTAAGTTTATCGGGTAATGGTGAAATGGTCATTAGCTATATGTTAGTGGTGGGTTCAGGTGTAACTCAAGGTGAGTATACGAACACAGCAATGGCATTAAATTCCTTAACAGGTAAGGTGGTGTCAAATATAGCTCAAGCAACAGTGACAGTGACGTCAGACCCATTATTTGATAATGCATTAATTTTTGGTAAAGTGTTTGTGGACAAAAATGGTAATGGAGTGCAAGACGAAGGTGAGGAAGGACTTGGTGGCGTGAAATTAATCACGGTGCGAGGAGAGATTATCACAACTGATGCACATGGGCGTTACCATTTAGTCGATGTATCGGGTGGACGTTGGGAACGTGGTGGTAACTTTGTTATCAAACTCGATCCGCGAAGCTTACCGAAGGAATACCGTGTTAGTGGTCGTAATCCTAAGGTAGTAAGGGTATCACCAGGATTACCAAGTAAAGTAGACTTTGGTGTGATAGAAGTTCAGCCCTAATCATTTAACTTAGATAAAAACAGACAAGGATGTCTGTTTTTGTAATTTTACCCCGTTTATCGGGGTTTTTTATTAACAATTTGATGTAAGATAATTTATTGTTAATACTTAACCAAGTTTATAAATAGCTCTTCATTTTTTAATTAACAAAGATTTTTAATCAATTGATTATGCCAGAAATGTGTTATCGCCGTAATAATGATATTTTTAATATTAATTAGTACGATTTGAATTATAGATAATATGGTTAATGTAATAATAATAGTAAGCCTCAATTACATTGAGGCTTAATTGAAATTTTCTTTTATTGCTTATAGTGGGATAAAAATTTAGCAAATCTTCCAATAGCATCTTCAAGTTCACCTAAATGAGGTAAAGCAACAATTCTAACGTGATCTGGTTTATGCCAATTAAATCCAGTTCCTTGCACAAGTAACACTTTTTCGTGTAATAAAAAATCTAAAACTAATTTTTGATCATTGTGAATATTAAACTTTTTTTGGTCAAGCTTTGGAAATAAATACAATGCACCTTGTGGTTTAGTACATGAAACGCCAGGAATATCATTAAGTAATTGCCATGCCAACATGCATTGATCGTAAAGTCGTCCTCCGGGTACAATAAATTCATTAATACTCTGATAGCCACCTAGTGCCCCCTGAATTGCATGCTGTAGAGGCACGTTAGCGCACAAGCGCATTGATGCGAGCATATTTAAACCTTCTATATAACTTTTTACATGGTTCTTTGGTCCACAAAGAGCCATCCAACCTTGTCTAAAACCTGCAACGCGATAAGTTTTTGATAATCCACTCATTGTTACTACAAATAAATCGGGAGCCAGTGCAGCTATTGAGTAATGAACTGCATCATCATATAAAATTTTATCGTAAATTTCGTCAGAAAAAATTATCAAATTATTTTGACGGGCAATTTCTGCGATCCCAAGAAGAACTTCTTTACTATAAACTGCACCAGTTGGATTGTTAGGATTAATGATAACAATACCTTTGGTTTTTGTAGTGATTTTTCGTTTAATATCGTCTAAATCGGGTGACCAATTAGCTTGCTCATCACACAAATAATGAACAGCATTTCCACCTGATAAGCTAATTGCCGCTGTCCATAATGGGTAATCTGGCATTGGGACTAAAACTTCATCTCCACTATTGAGTAGTGCCTGCATAGATTGAACAATCAGTTCAGATACGCCATTACCGATATAAATATCTTCAATACCTAGGCTAATAATTCCTCTGGCTTGATAATGTTGCATAATGGCTTTACGAGCGGAATAAAGACCTTTTGAATCAGAGTATCCTTGTGAAGAAGATAAATTACGAATAACATCTATTAATAATTCATCTGGAGCGGAAAAACCGAAAGGTGCGGGATTTCCAATGTTCAATTTGAGAATGGTTTGACCTTCTTCTTCCAGTCGTTTTGCGAGGTCAAGAATTGGCCCACGGATGTCGTAACAAACATGATCCAGTTTATTGGATTTTTGAAAATCTATCATTGTGTTGTCCTTTCATTTTATTGTGATGATCTTTTTTTATTTTATGGAAAAACAATTTACTCCTATTAAATTAAATTTTGAAGGTGATATTATGATTAGCTCAATAAATAAATTTTAATTGTATTATATTTGTTCGGAGAGTTTTATGAAAACCATTTTAACTGTTATCGGTAAAGATCGAACGGGCATTATTGCTGGTATTAGCCAGAAATTATATGAATTAGACATTAATATTTTAGATGTCAGCCAAACTATCATGGATGAATATTTCACAATGATAATGCTACTTGATTTATCCAAAATTAATTTCTCATTTGATGAAGCAAAAGCTGCACTTATTCAAACTGCCTCTAAGCTTAGAGTAAAAGTGAATCTACAACGTGAAGAAATTTTTGAAGCCATGCATCGTTTATAATCTAATTTTTAATAAGGATAATATGAATGGAAACTAAGCAAATACTCGAAACCATTAAAATGATCGAGGAAGAAAAACTCGATATTCGTACAATAACTATGGGTATTTCATTGCTTGATTGCATTGACAGTGATGGAAAAAAAGCTCGTCAAAAAATTTATAACAAAATTACTCATCTTGCCAAAAACCTTGTTAAAGTTGGTGATGAAATCGCAGCTGAATTTGGCATTCCAATTATTAACAAACGTATTTCAGTTACCCCTATTTCGTTAATCGCAGGTGCGAGTGATGACAAAGATTATGTTGAGTTTGCCAAAACACTTGATGAAGCTGCCAAAGCAGTTGGTGTCAACTTTATTGGTGGTTTTTCGGCATTAGTACAAAAGGGTTACCATAAAGGTGATGAGATTTTAATAAAATCAATTCCACAAGCACTTGCACAAACAGAACGTGTTTGCTCATCGGTCAATGTTGGTTCTACACAAACTGGGATCAACATGGATGCAGTAAAACAGATGGGAAAAATCATCAAAGAAGCCGCAAAGTTAACGGCAGATAACAGCAGTATGGCGTGTGCTAAATTAGTGGTATTTGCCAACGCAGTTGAAGATAATCCTTTTATGGCTGGTGCTTTTCATGGAGTAGGCGAAGCCGATTGTGTGATTAATGTCGGCGTAAGCGGTCCTGGCGTTGTTAAACGTGCGCTTGAAAAAGTTAAAGGGGAACCATTTGATGTTGTTGCTGAAACGATCAAAAAAACAGCGTTTAAAATCACTCGTATGGGACAGTTGGTTGGTAAAGAAGCTTCTGAACGTTTAGGCGTTAAATTTGGTATCGTTGATTTATCATTAGCACCAACTCCTGCAATTGGTGATTCGGTTGCTCATATACTCGAAGAAATGGGATTACAAGCCGTTGGTACCCATGGCACTACAGCTGCACTAGCGATGCTCAATGATGCCGTAAAAAAAGGTGGCGTAATGGCCTGCGGTCATGTTGGTGGATTAAGTGGTGCATTTATTCCTGTTTCTGAAGATACAGGAATGATTGATGCGGTAAATAATGGCGCACTTAATCTTGAAAAACTTGAGGCAATGACCTGTGTTTGCTCGGTTGGGCTTGATATGATTGCTATACCCGGCGATACACCAGCTGAAACTATTTCGGCAATTATTGCTGATGAAGCAGCGATAGGGGTGATTAATCATAAGACAACGGCAGTACGTATTATTCCTGCAGTGGGTTTAAATGTAGGAGATCATGTCGAATTTGGTGGATTATTAGGTCATGCTCCAGTAATGGCAGTAAATGAATTTAGCTCATATGATTTTATCAACCGTGGAGGGAGAATTCCTGCGCCAATTCATTCCTTTAAAAACTAAAATATTGACCTCATCAAGTTGATAATGGATGCTAAGGATTAATAGCTAGTATCCATTTTTATATTGATAAAATTACAAAACATAAAAAAATAATTAGCCGATGATTGTAATTATTGGCATAGGTTGTGTTAAACTCGGAGCATTGTTAGTATGAACCATATTTTAGTTATATGAATAATATTTATGCATAACACATTTTCTGATAGTTATCGCCAAAGGTTTGGTGGTATTGCAAGACTTTATGGTGAATCAACACTACGGTATTTTTCCCAAGCGCATATTTGTGTAATTGGTATTGGTGGCGTAGGTTCTTGGGTCGCCGAATCACTTGCTCGTAGCGGCATTGGTCAAATTACACTGATTGATATGGATGATGTCTGTGTGACAAATACCAATCGCCAAATTCATGCTTTAAAATCCAATATTGGGAAAGCTAAAACCTCGGTTATGGTTGAACGTATTTTACAAATTAACCCTGAATGTATCGTGAATGAAATTGATGATTTTATTAATATGAATAATGTTGGTGAATATTTAGGAACAAAACTATTCCCACGTTATCACTATATTATTGAGGCAATTGACAGTGTATACGACAAAGCTGCTGTACTTGCATATTGTAAGCGACAAAAATTGAAAGTAATTACCATTGGTGGCGCAGGGGGGCAAAAAGATCCAACTCAAATTAAAATTGCTGATTTGGCAAAGACAATTCAAGACCCATTGGTAGCGAAGTTACGTGAGAAACTAAAGTATAATTATAAATTAAATAAAGATAGCAAAGGTAAATATGGTATTCCTTGTGTGTTTTCGACTGAGCAACTAACGTATCCTTCTAAAAATGGACAAATATGCTTAACAAAAAGTAAAGCGAATGGTCCTAAAAAAATGGATTGTGAATCAGGATTTGGCGCAATTACAACCGTTACAGCTACTTTTGGGTTTGTTGCTGTAAGTTATGTATTAAATAAATTATGCGAGGGTTGATTTATTTGTCTGTGACAATTATTTAATATCTTCTTTTATCACCAATCTCATTTAATAACAGTTATTTTATTATTAAAAGCTATAGTTTTATCTTTATTGATCTATGTCACAAAAGTGGTTATTGATTAAGATACTCTTTCAATTTTTGTACAATATATTATTGTATAAAGTAAAAAACTGATTTAGGATAGCCCTTAATTCGTTTTTTATTATGCTTAAGCGCTAAAAATAGTTTCATGGAAGACGCCAAACGATTCAAGTTTATTTTTTTAATTTCAAGGAGTAATCTATGGCAGTAACTAATATGAATGAGTTAAATGAGTTAATGGAGCGAGTAAAAAAAGCGCAAGAAACTTATTCAACTTATACACAAGAGCAAGTGGACAAAATTTTCAGGGAAGCGGCAAAAGCTGCTGCAGCTGCGAGAATTCCACTGGCACAGCAAGCGGTTGCTGAGTCTGGTATGGGAATTGTTGAAGATAAAGTCATAAAGAATCTTTTCGCTGCAGAATATATTTTAAATAAGTATCGTCACGATAAAACTTGTGGAATAGTGGCTGAAAATGAGCCTTATGGAACAATTACTTTGGCCGAACCTTTGGGTATTATTTGCGGCATTGTACCAACCACTAATCCAACTTCCACAGCAATTTTCAAATCTTTAATCAGTTTAAAAACTCGTAATGCAATTGTTTTTTCACCTCATCCTCGAGCTAAAAAATCAACGATTGAAGCTGCTCGTATCGTATTAGATGCTGCGATTAAAGCTGGGGCACCAAAAGATATTATTGGTTGGATTGATGAGCCATCTATTGAGTTATCAAATGCTCTGATGCATCATGATGATATTGCTGCTATTTTGGCAACCGGCGGACCAGGTATGGTAAAAGCAGCTTACAGTTCAGGTAAACCAGCATTAGGAGTTGGAGCAGGTAATACACCTGTGGTTATTGATGAAACAGCTGATTTAAAACGTGCTGTGGCTTCTGTGCTTATGTCTAAAACATTTGATAATGGGATGATTTGTGCTTCAGAACAAGCAATTGTTGTGGTTGATTCTGTCTATGATGAGGTGCGTCGTTTATTAACTCAATATGGCGCATATGTTCTAAATGCTAAAGAAACTATGGCTGTACAAGCAATTATTTTAAATGATAAAGGTGCGTTAAATGCCAATATTGTTGGTCAGCCAGCAGTTAAAATTGCTGAAATTGCTGGCATCAAGGTGCCAGCTGGTTCAAAAGTACTTGTTGGTGAAGTGAGTAAGGTTGATCTATCTGAACCTTTTGCCCATGAAAAACTTTCGCCAACGCTTGCTATGTTTAAAGCTAAAGATTTTGCTGAAGCAGTGGATAAAGCTGAAAAATTAGTTGAAATGGGTGGTATGGGTCATACTTCGGTTCTTTACACTGATCAAGATAGCAACAGTGAACGTATTGCTTATTTTGGTAGTAAAATGAAAACTTGTCGTATTTTAATTAATCAACCTGCTGCTCATGGTGGTATTGGTGATTTGTACAATTTTGATTTAGCGCCATCTTTAACATTAGGATGTGGCTCTTGGGGAGGAAACTCGGTATCTGAAAATGTTGGGCCGAAGCACTTAATCAATAAAAAAACAATCGCTAAGAGAGCAGAAAACATGTTATGGCATAAATTACCAAGTTCTATCTACTTTAAACGTGGCTCACTTCCTGTTGCTTTGAATGAGGTTGTTGAACAAGGAGCAAAACGAGTCTTTTTAGTCACTGATAAATTCTTATTTAATAATGGTTACTCAAAACAAATCACAGATCAATTAGAATCACAAGGAGTTATCTGCGAAACATTTTTTGATGTAGAGGCTGATCCGACTTTAAGCATAGTATATAAAGGCACTGAATCAATGATAGCTTTCCAACCCGATACGATTATTGCTTTGGGTGGTGGTTCTCCAATGGATGCAGCGAAAATTATGTGGGTGCTTTATGAACATCCTGAAACAAAATTTGATGAATTAGCATTGCGTTTTATGGATATTCGTAAACGTGCATGCCATTTCCCTAATATGGGTAAAAAAGCAAAACTAATTTGTGTGACAACTACTTCTGGTACTGGTTCTGAAGTGACTCCATTTGCTGTTGTTACTGATGATGCAACAGGTCAAAAATATCCATTAGCGGATTATGCTATTACGCCTTATATGGCAATAGTTGATGCAAATTTAGTTATGAATATGCCTCGCTCGCTTTGTGCCGCTGGTGGTTATGACGCAGTGACTCATGCATTAGAAGCTTATGTGTCAGTTATGGCAAGTGAATTTTCTGACGGACAAGCGTTGCAAGCGTTAAGTATGCTTAAAGCTTATTTACCAATAAGCTACAAAGAAGGGGCTAAAAATCCTATTGCTCGTGAAAAAGTACATAGTGCTGCAACATTAGCGGGTGTTGCTTTTGCTCAAGCATTTTTAGGTGTTTGCCACTCAATGGCACATAAAATTGGTGCTGCTTTCCATATTCCACATGGTGTAGCAAATGCAATGTTAATCAGTAATGTTGTACGTTTCAACGCAACGGATAAACCTACTAAACAGGGTACTTTCAGCCAATATGGTTATCCTAAAGCAATTAGTCGTTATGCGGAAATCGCTGATCATTTAGGTTTAACCACGGCTGCTGATAATAATCAGAAGAAAGTTGAGAAATTAATTGGTTGGTTAGATCAACTCAGAAAAGATCTGGATATTCCATTTTCTATTAAAGAATTTGGTGTAGATGAAAAAGCATTTTTGGAGGAAGTCGATCAGCTTGCAGTAGATGCCTTTGATGACCAATGCACTGGTGCCAATCCTCGTTACCCTCTAATTGCGGAGTTAAAACAAATTCTTCTTGATACTTATTATGGTCGTATATATCAAGATAAAGGTGATATTAGTGAAGATATAGTTGAAACTAAAAAATGAGCAACTAAAAATAATATAAAATATTATTTTGATTAAATAAAACCCCAAAATTGTCTAATATTTTGGGGTTTTTTATATTTTTGATTTTTTTTTAAGCAAACAAAATAAAATTTGTTTTTTTTGCTTGCAAGGTGAAATGTTCTAGTTCATAATGCGCAGCACTTAGGCCGGCTTAGCTCAGTAGGTAGAGCAACTGACTTGTAATCAGTAGGTCGCCAGTTCGATTCCGGCAGCCGGCACCATTTTCCTAAGTAGACAAATTTATAAAAGTTCGGGGTGGGGTTCCCGAGCGGCCAAAGGGAGCAGACTGTAAATCTGCCGTGTCACACTTCGAAGGTTCGAATCCTTCCCCCACCACCATTAATGTTAGCAATAGCTAATTGAAGCATTTAGGTAGCCTAGTTTGAACATGCGGGCATCGTATAATGGCTATTACCTCAGCCTTCCAAGCTGATGATGCGGGTTCGATTCCCGCTGCCCGCTCCAATTGCTGATATAGCTCAGTTGGTAGAGCGCACCCTTGGTAAGGGTGAGGTCGGCAGTTCAAATCTGCCTATCAGCACCATTCTTGTTATTCTCCTAAACTTCTAAAAATATCGAATTTGACTGCTTAAAAGCTTGTCACTAGACAGCTTTATCTGTTATCATCTAGAGCTAATTTTAAGTTAGTATTATGTTTATATAAAATATAATACTTGGTTAATGTGGTGAATCACCACCGATTTGTATTACATTTGAGGGACAATCAATGTCTAAAGAAAAATTTGAACGTACAAAACCCCACGTTAACGTTGGTACAATCGGCCACGTTGACCATGGTAAAACAACTTTAACAGCTGCAATTACTTCTGTTCTTGCTAAAAAATATGGCGGACAAGCACGTGCATTCGATCAGATCGATAACGCACCAGAAGAAAAAGCACGTGGTATCACCATCAATACTTCACACGTTGAATACGACACACCAACTCGTCACTACGCACACGTAGACTGCCCAGGCCATGCTGACTATGTTAAAAACATGATCACAGGTGCAGCTCAAATGGATGGTGCTATTTTAGTAGTAGCAGCAACTGATGGTCCTATGCCACAAACTCGTGAACATATTCTTTTAGGTCGTCAAGTAGGTGTTCCTTACATTATCGTATTCTTAAACAAATGTGATATGGTTGACGATGAAGAACTATTAGAATTAGTTGAAATGGAAGTACGTGAGCTTCTATCTCAATATGATTTCCCAGGTGATGATACACCAGTGATTCGTGGTTCAGCGCTAAAAGCGTTAGAAGGCGATGCTGCATGGGAAGACAAAATTGTTGAATTAGCAGAAGCATTAGATAGTTACATTCCAGAACCAAAACGTGATGTTGACAAACCATTCTTATTACCAATTGAAGACGTATTCTCAATTTCAGGTCGTGGTACAGTGGTAACAGGTCGTGTAGAAAGTGGTGTAATCAAAGTCAACGAAGAAGTTGAAATTGTTGGTATCAAACCAACGACAAAAACGACTTGTACTGGTGTTGAAATGTTCCGTAAATTACTAGACGAAGGTCGTGCAGGTGAAAACGTAGGTATTTTATTACGTGGAACAAAACGTGAAGAGATCGAACGTGGTCAAGTATTAGCAAAACCAGGTTCAATTACACCGCATACTGATTTTGAATCAGAAGTATATATTTTAAGTAAAGATGAAGGTGGTCGTCATACTCCATTCTTCAAAGGTTACCGTCCACAGTTTTATTTCCGTACAACTGACGTAACTGGTACTATTGAATTACCAGAAGGCGTAGAAATGGTAATGCCAGGTGATAATATTAAAATGACAGTATCATTAATTCA
>NZ_LZHI01000042.1:0-4503 GCF_001690385.1 Gilliamella sp. Choc6-1 | reverse complement strand
CCTTCCTGTTTCTTTTGCTGATAACCATACCAATCTAACTGATGCATATATAAACTGTATAACGTTATTGATGGTGGTGTGTCGGTTGAATTAGCAATTTTGGGCATTTGTAACAGGTGCCTGACTAAGGTAAACCCTGTTGAGAAATAAGCAACTTTTTGTTGTTCCTTATAAGGCAGTTTTAGTTCAACATTGTCCTGATACACAATTTTAGGATAAACATCATTCACTCGATAAGCTATCACTTCACCATCAGCCATACAACGCAGCTTCGCTTCCTCTTTGATTTCTTTCAATACCTTTTTGTCAATATGGATACCACCATGCCATATGCCATTGGCACCAAAGGGATAAAAGCCACTGTTTGCTTCTGATAAGGCTTTATAATAGGCATCTTGACTTAATTGTTTTTCGCCAACGGGAAAGTTAAAGTCGGTTATTTTTTTTATAGTCATTGTGTTACTTCCTTACAAATTATTCCGAAAAGCTTTTTGAATTGAACGATACATGTTTTCTTAATAACATTTCGAGTTCCGAATCATTGTTATTTAGCTTTGCGGATAAATCATTACTCGCCGCGCCCATCTTTTGCATGACATTACACTTCAGATAAACATTATCTTGGGTGCCCAGTTCAATGCCTTCTTCGCTGATTTTTATGTATGAGCCGCCACACATTAACGTAAGCTGTTCGCTTGCGGTGACAGTGAGCTCACCATCGACACTGTCAATTTTTATATCCTGCTTGGCGGCCATGTTGAGGTTGGCGGATACTTCTAACCCTGAATTTTCTGGTTTAATATGATAGGAATCACTGCGAACTTCACCACCTTTAATATTTATTTCAGCATAATAAGGTATACCAAAAGTGGCATTGGGCAAAGATTTTGGTAGTACTTCAATTTCTTGTCTACAAAAACATCCCATAAGCGAAAAAACTAAAAATAAGTTAATAATTAAAATTAAATAATATCGTGATTTTTTCATATAGTTTATTGCGATTAATTGAATTTTTATTAAAAATAAGTATGTCTTAAACACTTTACCATTTATCTTGTTGCCATATATTTTTTATTTAAGGAATTTTACTTACCACCATAGCTGCGAAGGAGTATTGCATAACTTCTCCCAAAGTTCTGCCTGAATCCAACTGGTTGTATACCTCGCCCCATGAAAATAGTTCAAGTTGAACCTTTTCAGTTATTGCTGTTTGTTCTGTTATTTCCAGACCATTGTGTAATTTTAATTTATCTGTCCAAACTATCCAGTGGTTTTTAGTTGTTAAGATATTCTGATTATTAATCATTTTTGCTGCTATTAATACAACAACATGTGTATCAGGGCTAATATAAGAATTTAAACGACATAAATCTTGTAAAGTTAAATGCGGTCCGCTGATCTGTTTCATTAAACTTGTATTGATGCTGTATAAAATTTTAGCACCAGACTTTTCAAACCATGTTTTAAGGTTTCCTGCAGTTGTAATACCTGAGAATTTATCATCAGGCGAATCATAATCAAAAACACTGTTTTCTGAACCCCTTAAACTTGCCAAGGTAATCCAATCTATGCACGAAACTTTTGGGGTATACCCTGTTGAATCATTTTTAAAAAAATTTGTAGGATGGCGACAATCATAACCAGACTTTATTTTTAATGTGCCAATTTTAGTTTTACCTGATTCCCAAAGTTCTTTGACAATCTGTTTATATAAGTCTGGTCTATCCATCAATAAGCAATAAAAAAAAGCTGCAGGTCCACATAAACTGGCATCACCTTGATTAGGAAAATTGTATTTGGCTAATCTTAATTGCAAAGCTCTTTCTATTTTAGCTTTGGTAAACGGATCCATTGGGTCACCAACCGGATGTTCTTTAACTTCAAAAACTCTTGGCTTTGATGTGATTGTCACTTGAAATATAGATGATGTGCCAGATTGTGTTTCTTTGACTGTTTCATTGTACTTAAATTCCCTTGATAGCCCCCACTTTTTGTCCAAGATAATAAATCCCTTAAGTGGGATAATTGCTGTCATAGGTTCTTCTAATACTGTATAATCCTCTTTAGCTAATTTATGTTTATGATAAAGATTTAGTTCTAATATATAAGAGGTATTTTCGGGATCTGAAATATCTAACGATTGGTGAATTAATGTTTTCTTATCAGCTTGTAACGGCTGTTTACCTGTTGATTCTAAAGCATAAATTTTATTACCTTTGTCGTCCATTTTATATAATTCCATTTCATAAATAATATATTCATGATTGGTTTTTGTCTCTATGCTTGTAAATATATTGTATACTGTCATTAAATTTTCATCCATTATGTTATCATTGTATTTAAAAATGTATCATATTAATTATTAATGATTTTTATGCAATTTTTTATTGGTTGATAAGTTCCCCATTGCTTGTTTTACTTAATACTAAACGGACAGCAATTTTTTCTTCTTTTTTTGTATAAAACCTTTCTGTATAGCCTTTATCATCTGTTTTCCCTCGTTTGACTGAACCATCTTCCATAAACGCTAAATATTCAATATTTTTATATGGCTCACCTTCATCATTAACCATAAGGTACATTAAGCTATACTTATCATTTTTATTCGGTTTATTTGGTGAAAAGTTAGTTTCAATTGCTTCAGGCAGTGCTATTTCGAATCTATCTTTTTGTGCCACCCCCATCTTCTGCATCACATTACACTTCAGATAAACATTATCTTGGGTGCCCAGTTCAATGCCTTCACTGCTGATTTTTATATATGAACCGCCACACATTAAGGTGATTTTTTCACTGGCGGTTATGATTAGCTCACCATCGACACTGTCAATTTTTATATCCTGCTTGGCGGCCATGTTGAGGTTGGCGTTTTGGGCTTGCACCACAATATCGCCTTGGTTGGCAAAGAGTTTCATGCCTGATTTGTGGGCAAATAAGCCCATCGCTTCGCCCGATGAGAGGGTAAGGTTTTTTAAGGCGGCAATGTCAGTTTGGTTTTCACTGGTTAAAGTAACGCTGTTGCCGGTGGAGAGTTGAATGTTTTGTGGACTGGTTAAGGCAATGCCTTCTTGGGCATAGGCAAGTATGCCGCTTTGGGTCAGTTGGCTTAATGTTTTGTTAAGTTGTTCTTGGCTGTCAGTGTCTGCACCGTGGGCTTCAGACTGAGTAGCGGCATTTTGTAGTGCTTTGGCAATGGATAGCGCATTTTCAAGCTGGGTAATGGCGGCTTGCATGTCGAGCTGTTTGCCTTGCGCTTTCGGCTCGGTTTGGGTGGTTAAGTATAATCCCCGTGCAGCTGCTATGGCGCCCCATTCGTCGGTTCTTAGCTCAAAGCCTTCGCCACGCTGCGCTTTACTTTGGTCAACTAAGTGACCTAAATTCAGTTGGGTTTTGCCGTATTCGGTGGCGAGTTTGATGTGCTCTTGCCCCCGTTTGTCGTCCATGCGTAATTTATTATTCGCTGGGGTGCGTATCACATTGCGGTGTTTGTTAATGGCGGTGACAGGGTCTGGGTGAGCACTGTCGTGCATTGCATGGGCAATATACGGTCTGTCAGGGTTGCCTTGCATAAAAGCTATTGCTACTTCAGTACCGTCAATCAGTGGAAAGTGAAAACCGTATTCACTGCCGGCATAGGGTTTGGCTAACCTTATCCATAAGCTTTCTTCGCCATTTTTCCAATCTGTTAAGTCAAAGTTAAATTTAACCCGGTAGCGCCCTTGGGTATCAATATAGCCATAGGTGTCATTATCGGGACTGGTGACCCGTGCCGGTAAGGTGCCACTGACTTGTGGCCAAGCAAGGGGCGCTGGGCGATACGGTTTTAATACCTTAAAAGGTATCGCAGTAAAACTGAGCTGGTAAGCATCAGTGCGGCTGCCGCTGCCCGTAACACTTAAAATAATAATGCCTTCATCAATATCAATCAGCGGGGCGCCATTAAGGCTAATGAGTTGCCCAGGAGCAAGGTTATAACGGTTGCTTTTGCCTCGGATAATTATTTGTTCACTGATTGCTTGTTCATGGCGAATACGTGCGTACCAATTGCCACTTTCTGGGGTGCTATTAAGGTGGTAATCATTATTTTGTGCATCATCGTTATTCTCGCTCATCCCCCCATTTTGCTCACTTTGAATATTTTTATAAATTTTGTTGGGGCTATTTTTTTGACTACCTGAACTGACACTGGCACTACCTGCATATTGATAGTGCTCGCCATAACGGTAGTCGGTGCCGTTAGTGGTGTGGTCATCGGGTTGGCTATTGACCTCGCCAAGTAAGTTGGCTTTGGCATCACGGTAGTTGTAATCTTTCACTTTAACCGATGATGCCACCGTTTGGCTGTGCATGCTAATATCCCAAACGCTTTCAGTGCCACCGTCCAAGGTGCCGCTGGGTAATTTGTAATTAATATGGGCAACTTGGTCATAACCTTGTTCGTAATCGCTTATCACCATTACGTCGCAGTCGTGCTCGGCATGGCTTTCAAAGCGAAACCAGATA
>NZ_LZHI01000041.1:0-154118 GCF_001690385.1 Gilliamella sp. Choc6-1 | reverse complement strand
AGCGGAAGCTGGTTATGGTTTGGTTCTTCATGAAGGTTTAGTTAAGAATTGGTTACTTGAGCCACATGCTCAGTTAGGCTATACCTGGTCAGACAGCCACAACTTTAAGTTAGGCACACAAGGCGAAGTAAGTAATGTTAATGGTGATGGAGTACAAATGCGTTTAGGTGCAAGATTCTATGGTCAAAGCACTAAAGAAGGCTATGGAGTATTACCATTTATAGAAGCCAACTGGTTGTATGATTCTTCTTCACCGGAAGCAAAAATTAATGGTAAACATGTTGAATCAGACATGAGTAAAAATTATATTGAATTAAAAGTGGGTGTGAATGGTAATTTAACCAAATCCCTCAGTAGCTATGCTCAATTAGACAGCCGATTTGGTAGCAACAACTACCGTCAACTTGGTGCGCAAATAGGTTTGAACTATTCATTCTAATAATTTAAAAAAACTCAATAAAAAAAAGCAGCACTTAATTGGTGCTGTTTTTTTATCTATATTAAATAACTTATCTAATTAAAATAATAATTAATATTATCTCTGACATTATCATGATTAATGAAGCTTTGTTACTGAGCAAATGAAGCATATAAGTAATTAAGTGTTCCTTCTGTTTGATATTAATTTAATCAAATAGTTAACCTAGATTATCTTAAAGTTAAGGAATGGAATAAGAAATCAGTTCTTCAAGATTATACTAGCACTCAATTTAATTTAGCGGCGCTTTGTCAAAGTGGTTCAGATTATATAAAATCAAAATAGTGATATGAAAAAAGTATTAACGCTGAATTTTGATACAATCAAGCCTATAATTACAGGCTTGATTGAGATATGTCAATAAATATTAAATTTTAATAAGTAAATAAAGGCGCTTTCCATATTATTATTAATAATTATTTTTAATTGTGATTTTGTCTTTTTTTGATTGATTTAAAGTACCAGTATAAAACAAGATAAGCAGTACCTGTAGATAATAGATCTGCTGTTGGTGCAGCAACCCAAACACCATCGAAGCCAAAAAATAGCGGCAAAATATATAATGCGGGTAATAAAATTAATATTTGTCTTGATAAACTTAATAAAATAGATACTTTTGCCATACCAATGCATTGAAAAAAGCTTGTTGTTACCATTTGAAAGCCAACAAAAATAAACGAGAGTGTAGTAAATCGTAATGCAATAGCCGAAAGTTGCACTAAATCTTCCTCGGAACTAAAAGCTCGCACCAACATATCTGGAATAAAAAATCCTAACACAAAACCGAGCGAAGTCACCACTGTAGCCACTTTAACAGCATAAAAGAAAGTCTTTTTAACGCGATCATAATTTTTAGCACCATAATTATAACCAATAATAGGTTGCATACCTTGGTTGATACCAATGACAATCATAATCACTAAAGTAATAAGCCGGTTAGCATTAGAAAAAGCAGCAATTGAATCATCGCCCGACACATTAGCAAGTGGAGCATAACGATTAAGTTGCCAGTTAATAAACACTACAACGATTGATGCTGCCATTTGCATTGAAAAAGGCGATAAACCAATTGATATTACTGATTTCGCAATTGAAAAATCAAGCTTAAAATTACGGCGATACAGCTTGATATTACTGTTTTTATTTAAAAAATGTTGCATAACAAAAGCAAAGCTAATCATCATTGAAAACGTCGTTGCCAGTGCTGCCCCACGCATTCCCCAACCTAAACCAATAATGAAAATTGGTGCTAAAATAATATTGGCAATCACACTAACAAACATTGTCAGCATGGCTTTAAAGGGATAACCACTTGCACGCATCATATTGTTGTAGTTAAAAGTGAGGGTCAAAAAGATACTACCAGGTAGAAAAATCTCTAAAAACTCTCTAGCATAAACATGGTTAACGGGGCTTGAACCTACAAAGTGTAATACTGGATCAATAAAATAGAGTAATGTAGAAAGTGTGATTCCGCTTAACACAGCCGTTAACATAAACGATGTTCCAGCAACTTTTTCGGCCTTGTCGTTTTCACCACGACCTAAAAAAATTGAAATTCGACTGGCCGAACCAATTCCAACTAACATACCAATTGCCGCTGCTAAATTCATTACTGGTAGAATAAGACCTGCAGCACTTAACGCTTCACGCCCGATCCAATGACCAATAAAAATGCCATCAATAATATTATAAAGTGTATTAACAATCGTGCCGATGATAGCTGGTAATGCATATTGCCAAAATAAAGCGCTAACTTTTTTATGTTTAAAATCATGATAAATATCGTGAGATTTCACCATATTTTTTATTCCCACTGTAGAAGTTATTAAATTCTTAAGAAGTTTCAGATAAGATAGATGCCTAAGTATCAATTTGAAATTCATTGGCTATTAGTCTAACAGACTTATTAATTGTTGATAGCACTTTTTCAACTCTTTGATAAAATAGTTCATAATTTTTGTGATCTAAATAGGAATCCCCCAAATGAGCGTACAAATAGAAAAGATCATACTACATAAATTAATTAGAAAAAATGACACTGAAATCGAACTACAACTTCGTGATTCAATGCTCGGCAATGAACAAGCAGTGGTTAATCTCATTGAAGATATCAACCGCATCTATAATAATAAAAGCAAGGCCTATGGGTTATTTAATAGTGAAAGCTTATTTGAACAATCATTAAAAGAATTGCGACTAGGTAATCAAGATTTTTTACATTTCAGTCAAGAATCAACCAAACAACTACGAAACGAACTTGCCAAATACCCTTTTGCAGAAGGGGGAACTGTAGTATTTTGTCAGTACCGTTATTTAGCGGTTGAATACTTAATTATTGCGGTATTAAATAGTTGTTTAAGTATGCTAGTTAATGAAGACTTAGATATTAGCGAAACCCAATACCTAGATATTGACCATGCCGATATTATTGCCCGTATAGATATGACCGAATGGGAAACCCAAGCCGACTCAAAACGATATTTAACCTTTTTAAAAGGACGAGTAGGGCGAAAAGTATCTGACTTTTTTATGGACTATTTAGGTGCAAGCGAGGGATTAGATGCGAAAGCGCAAAACAAAACACTGGTTAAAGCGGTCGATGATTACTGCCAAGAAATGCAATTTGACAAACAAGACAAAACCAACGCACGTGAAAGCGTCTACAATTACTGTCAAGCACAATTACAAGCTGGTGAAGAAATTGAACTAAAAAATCTAGCCAACGAACTACCAACAAGTGACGATAACAACTTTATCGAATTTATTAAAAATAGCGAATATGACTTAGAAGAAACTTTCCCCGTTGATCGTAGTGCATTGCGCCAACTTAAAAAATTCTCGGGCAGCGGTGGCGGATTAACCTTAAGCTTCGATTCAAATTTGTTAGGTGAACGTATAAAATGGGATCCACAGACTGATTCACTGGTTATTAAAGGTGTACCGCCTAATTTGCGTGATCAGTTACAACGCAATAGCGGCTCGAATTAATTATCCGTTAATCATAAACTAACAACGTTATTAGGACAAAAAATGAAATACATTGGTGCACATGTAAGTGCAGCAGGAGGGGTAGATAACGCCCCGATAAATGCCTATCAAATTGGCGCAACCGCATTTGCGCTATTTACCAAAAATCAACGACAATGGCACGCCAAACCGCTCGAAACCGCCACCATCGACAGCTTTAAAAAACGCTGCGAAAAATATGGCTTTACCAACAAACAAATTTTGCCACACGATAGTTACTTAATTAACTTAGGTCACCCCGATAGCGAGCAGCTTGAAAAATCACGCACTGCGTTTTTAGACGAAATGCAACGTTGTGAACAATTAGGATTAACATTACTCAATTTTCACCCCGGAAGCGATCTAAAACAAATATCGGTTGATGAATGTCTAGCACGCATTGCCGAATCGATTAATATTACGCTCGACAAAACACAAAATGTGGTTGCTGTTATCGAAAATACGGCAGGGCAAGGCTCTAACTTGGGCTATAAATTTGAACATCTTGCGCAAATCATTGACCAAGTCGAAGACAAAAGCAGAGTTGGTGTTTGCATTGACACTTGCCACGCCTTTGCCGCTGGTTACGATTTACGTACCGAACAAGCTTGCCAAGAAACTTTTGCTGAGTTCGAAAAAATAGTCGGTTTTCAATATTTACGAGGTATGCACTTAAACGATGCTAAAAGCGAATTTGCTAGCCATGTCGATCGCCATCACAGTTTAGGCAAAGGCAATATTGGTGAAACTGCATTTAAATATATCATGCAAGACCCAAGAATTGACGAAATTCCTCTTATTTTAGAAACTATTGATTCCGATATCTGGGCACAAGAAATAAGTTGGCTAAGGGAACAGGGCAAATAATATGAAAAAACATAACCTAATGCTTATTATCTCTATGACTTTTTATTGCTTTGCAATATCAACTACGTGTAAATTAATAAAATAGATGAGTGATAATCAACAAATACTATGTTAAAAGGATATTAAATATCTAAACAGATTTTATCTGTCAATTATGTAGATTCTGAAAAACTATTCTGCTTTACACCAGTCTTCGAAAGTTTTGAATCTAAAATAAACATGCAGAATAGAAATTTTAACTAAATAAAAATATATAATATAGGTAAAACTCGTGATCTTGTTTTGAAAATAGCTGCATTTCAGAACAAGCCTATTACGAGATTTGGGCTTATTAAGTTAATAAGCTATATCAGTCACAATGTCTAACTTCAATTGCAGCATTAAATTCATATGCTTTATAAATATTCAAAATTTATGAATATTACCTATTTGTATTGTCAAATTGAATTGACACAAAATTTATCATATGAAGTTAACTTAGATAATATATTTGTATGCATTGAACAAATTTATAGCAATAATGATTAAAAATTTCAATAGATAGGAAGGTTATTTAAAGAGTTACTATTAGTATTGATTGTGTTTGAACGTTACTTATTTGGCATAGCTTACCTATTTTATATCACAGTATCGAACAAAAGCATTCTAAATATTAACAATTAGCAATGTGATAAAAAGAAAATTAATAAGGTTAATAAAAGGATAATTTTTATAAAATTGAATATAATAGGTATTAATAAATTTATTGATCTTCAATGATCAATTTTAGGTGTATTAACTGTATTTAAATGCTCGGATAAATTTTAATGTTTTGATTTTAAATGCATACAAAATAAGGTAATAGGTTGATAATATGAATAAGCAATTTAGAAAAATCTGTCAGTTTCTTGTTTTAACGCTATTGAATTTTTACAGTTATGCTGGAGATTCTCACTCATTGCATGCAAAAAATGATAGCCAATTATCATCGATTAGTAACGTTAATTTATATGAAATACAATATATTGATTATATTAAAAATAAAAGTAAATTTGCATTCATTCCTATAACAAATCAGATACTTGCACATGGTGGCAATTCTGTTATGGCGTTTCTTATTCCTCACGAAAACAACCATGTTGATCCTATTAATACTGAATACAAAAAAAAGATTTATCTTATTGAGAGTCAGTATCGTGAGATTTTGATCGCTAAAGCAGGCTTATCTGACTCAGATACTGTTTTCATTTATGATAATGTATTTAAACAAATATTATCTTTTGACATTCAAGATTTACAAGTTTTAGCAATTATTAACCCTAATAATAGCAATGAAGAAGGACCTTTTTATGAATCAGACTATCTTTTGGGGTTTGAAATAAATGCGGACAAATTAAAAAATTTTACGGAGCCTTTAGTTTATATAGGTAAAAAAAATCCTTTTACAAAATAGATTAGTACAACAATAAAGAACAAATTATTATAGATTTGAAACTTTGCTATGGCGAAAAATGATTAATTTTTTTTAATTTCAAGTGTAGTTATTAGATTAACTAATTCAGGTAAAATATCTAAAATTAAAGCAAGTTGCTGTATAATTAATAGATCATTACTTTTATGATTATCGCTATCGGGTATTTTTTCAATATAATTTATCACTGATTGCTGGATTTTTTTGTAATTATCATTAATCTTTTTATCGTTTAAAAGATTAATGATATAAACTGATACATCATCAAATAGCTCAAGAGCAAAATTAGTGATGGTTATGCCTCGATTTGCCCCTAGAGTTGAAAGATAACTAATTAAAGTGTGATTAAGGGTTAATAAACGAAAGCCTTGCTCAATAACACTTTGGTCAACATGGGGTTCTTTGGTCATCAAACTAATTAATGACGATAAATCAGCGTTACTATCATGTGCTGCTCGTCTTGCTAAACGATACATTAGATCATTGGTTTTACCGGTTAAGTACTGTCGACCAATTAACGCCAAATAGTGGCTATCATCATGGCAAACACGATCAACTAATTTAGGAAGATTTCTAAATTTCCAATCTGGCCAAATAAAACTTACTGCGAACCAAGCTATAAAACAACCTATCAGCGTAGCGATAATGCGTAAGATAGCTACTTCAATACTGCTTTCTCCAATTAAGCTAAAGCTAAAAAAGACTAATAAGGTAATAAATGCAGTAGCATAAGCATATTGCGAATTTTTAAATAGAAAAAATAGCCATCCTGTAATGATGATTAAAACTAATTGTTCTTCAATGCTCGGGAATAAATAAGTCAATGGAATACCAATGATGATGCCTAATATTGTACCTAAAATGCGTAATTTTAATCGATATTTTGTGGTTGAATAGTTTGGTTGGCAAACAAAAAGACTTGTTAGAATAATCCAATACCCATGTGAAAGTTCTGAAAAATGAATGAGCATATACCCAACAAATAAAACAATACTCATTCTAATTGCATGCCGAAAAAGTGCTGATTGAACCGTCAAGTTTCGTTTAATTTTAATAAAAATATCAGAAAAACTAGTTAATTCTTCATCGATTAATCGATTATTTTCTTGTTCTTTTGAAAGATGTTGTTCTTTATCAATATTGGCAAGAAGCAGATCAATAGATTGCAGATTTTGATGTAAATTTTGCAATGATTTAATAAGTAATGTATCAGCTTTATTATTATTTTGAAATACTAAAATAGCTTCTTCTAGATATAAAAAATACCGATTAAACAGCGGATCGTGTTGATAAGTTTGATTTAGTTTAATTGCTAATGCTAATTTGGTACAGGCTTTAGCTTGTAGATTTAAAATTCGCGCAAAACGAAATAAAATATCACTGTGTTTAAACTGTAGGCTTAAAGCTTGGTAATCACCATGTGCAGAATTTGCTCGTTCATGAATATCTTGTGCTACAAAGTAATAACTCAACATTTTTCTAACGTAAGATTGTCCTCGATAGCTTTTTAAACGATCGAATAATGAGCGTTTAGTTTGATTAAAGGCATTAATTAATTGATTATTACTTTTGGTTAACTTTACTGTTTGCTTTTTAAAAGCATTTGTTTCATCTGGATCGAACATTGCTGCTTTTGCATCAAGATACTGCGCTAATGTTATAAAACAATTGGATAAAGTTTGTTGGGTTGTTCGGGTAGGCTGAATAATTGATTCAATCAACGAAACAACATTATACCATAGAGCTCCAAATAATAAAAAATAAGAAAACATATAATTATCGGTATATAGATTATGACCAAGCATGGTATAAGCTGCAATCAATAATGAACCAAATGCTATTACACCATAACGTTGCCCTAATGAGCCGAGCATAATGAAAATAAATGTGGAAGACACCAACCCCATTATGAACATGAATGGATAGTCAAATAATAATTCTACCGAAAATGTGGCTATAGCAAAACAAATCAGGGTGATAACTAAATTAATACACCGTGATAACAATCGCGTGTCAATTTCAGTTAATCCAGCAGCTACTACGCCTAACGTCAGTGGAATAACAAAGGACACTTGTCCAAAATACCACGGTACCAAAGTTGAGCCAGCTAAACTAATTAACATACGAATACTAAAAAGTAAATTACTACTGTAAAAAACTTTACGTAACGCTAGAATAAATGGATGCACAATGTATTGAAATGTTTGTAAGTTGGGATAATGGTTAGTAGCATACTATATTGTGATTGTTTGGAAAAGAATTTGTGATATTGATTACGTAAAATTAAATAATTTTAAAGAAAATAAATTATTTCAATAAAACTACACATTGGTGTGTTAAGAAATCAAAAATTTCTATTTTTGAAAATAATTATTACAAAAATAGGTATATTCTTTTGCTCAAAAAATTCTGTTTATCAAAGGTTTTTAGTATTACTTTTTTATTTTAATATAATATTAACTAATTAATTAATATTATATTAATGCTGCGTTATTTTTTCTGTTATCAAATATTGAGAGTTAATTACCTTTAAAACAAATATATGGATTGTAGTATTATAGAGTTAAATTCTAAGTTAAAATAATTAAAGCTACAAATTAAGAAGGATTAAACGTTATGGGAACAGAAATGACAACACTTGAAAAAATTAAAAAACAGATTGCTGAAAATCCAATTATTATTTATATGAAAGGTTCTCCTAAATTTCCAAGTTGTGGGTTTTCAGCTCAAGCTGTGCAAGCTTTATCTCAATGTGGTGTGCCTTTTGCTTACGTCGATATTTTACAAAATCCAGATATTCGCGCAGAATTACCTAAATATGCTAATTGGCCAACATTTCCACAACTGTGGGTTGACAAAGAGCTAGTTGGTGGTTGCGATATAATGCTTGAAATGTTTCAAACTGGTGAGTTGCAAGCTTTGATTAAAGAAACAGTTGAAAAATACAATTTGTAAATATTGTATTATTATCAATAACAATGACGTTATTCTGACTAACTACGTAAAAGAGTTGATTAAAACTCTTTTACTAATATGCTTTTTTGACAATCACTTATTATCTAAAAAGGTAAGTGGCCAGCCACCTAATCGTTTAAAACGATTCACAATTTCACAAAATAAAATTGCTGTTTTTTCGGTATCATATAGTGCTGAATGTGCTTGTTTATGATCAAACGGGATTTTTGCAATTTCACAAGCTTTTGCTAATACGGTTTGACCAAATACTAATCCACTTAACGCTGCAGTATCAAAAGTTGCAAAAGGGTGGAAGGGGTTACGTTTAATGTCAGTACGCTCTGCTGCAGCCATCAAAAAGCTGTGATCGAAATGAGCATTGTGTGCCACAATGACTGCGCGCGAGCAGTCATTAATTTTTATGCCTGTTCTTACCATTTTAAAAATCTTTTCTAAAACAATTTTTTCATCAACAGCTCCGCGCAATGGATTTGTAGGGTCTATGCCATTAAATGCTAGTGCACTAGGCTCTAAAATTGCATTCTCAAACGGTTTTACATTAAATTGTATTTTTTCGTCTGGATTAAGCCAGCCGTCTTTGTCCATCTTCAAGGTAACAGCTGCTATTTCAAGAACAGCATTGAGCTTAGGGTTGAATCCCGATGTCTCTATATCAATCACAACTGGATAAAAACCGCGAAACCGTTCGCATAATCTAGCATTTGGCACAATAATCTTCTTATCTATCTAAAATGAAACTCATTATGCCAGTTTTTAAATGATTCGCCTAGTTCTACCTTTGACAATTAAAACTTAAGCATTAATTTTTTACTTAATTTAATTTTATAGTAATTTTTGCTTGGGATTTTTAAGCTTTCTAATCTACTTTTGATTAATACGTTTAGAATGTTAGCTGTACATTTTAAATGTAATTCATGTTTTGTAATATTTCTTTAGCCAAATCGAGTCGATATCAGGGGGGAATATTTGTAATTGAATAGAAAATTAGTATTAATCTTATTAAGTTCTTAACATATGAATAGCGAAAAAAATAGCGATAATTATCCTTAATTTAACTCTTAGAATGATACAATCTCATCTTCCCTCATGATTATATCATTCTACTAACTAAGTTAAAAAAATTGCTTGATTATAGCTATAAATCTTATCTTGTTTTTTGTTAATTAATTAAATTTTTAAGGCAAATAGAATAAATAAAGCAAAGAGCTTAAATGTGTTTAATAATCTAGTTTGGTAACTACGTTACATGACAAATTGCACATATAAAATATGTAAATGAGATAAAAATTAAAAGTGATTATAATTTTGATTAAGTAAAAGGTCGCCGATTAATTTTTCTAATTATACTAAAAGTTAACAAAATTAAATAAATTTAAAAATATTCCTTATTGATAAATTATGATATTACTATGTAATAAGTTAAAATAAAAAAAGAGCTATGTTATAAAAAATAATAAATGCATCATAAAATTGGAAAATACATAATCAAGACAGCACAATAAAAAGTGGGGAAAAAGTGCAAAATATTGAACTTCAACACATTATTGATAATAAATTGCAAGTTTCACGTTTTCGTGACTATGCCCCTAATGGTTTGCAGGTTCAGGGTCGTTGTGAAATAAAAAGAATTGTTACAGGTGTTACTGCCTGTCAATTATTATTGGATAAAGCAGTTGAGCTACAAGCCGATGCAGTGTTAGTTCATCATGGTTATTTTTGGAAAAATGAGCCTCAGACCATAACAGGCATTAAATACCAACGTATTAAAACGTTATTATTGAATGATATAAATTTGTTTGGTTACCATCTTCCTTTAGATGCGCATGATGTTTTAGGCAATAATATTCAACTTGCGGAATTATTAAATATAGAGGTTGATAAGCGTGAAGATATGACCAATCTTCTTTTTAAAGGTACGCTAAAAAAACCATTGTCTGCACTTGAGTTTAAGGAAAAACTTGAACAATTGTTGCACAATAAACAGCGTTCAGTATTATTTTGTGGTGATAATGCACCGCAAATAATAAAACGTGTTGCTTGGTGTAGTGGAGGAGGACAAGATTTTATTGAATCTGCTGCTGAACAGGAGGTTGATGCATTTTTTACTGGTGAAGTGTCAGAAAGAACAATTCATATTGCTCGTGAATATGGTATTAATTTTTATGCGGCTGGGCATCATGCTACTGAGCGCTATGGTATTAAAAAATTAGGGGAATGGTTGTCTATACATTATGACTTAGAAGTTATTTTTATCGATATTGATAATCCAGCATAACAAAAGTTGAATTTATACAAGAAATATCGCATACTTACGCGTAGATTTTTTATTCTTTAAGTCATTTGAAAATAAATAATATGAGAGGTCATTTTATGTTTACAGGAAGTCTGGTCGCACTTGTCACTCCAATGGATAACAAAGGAAACATAGACCATGTAAGCTTAAGAAAATTGGTTGAATATCATATTGCTAATGGAACCTCAGCTATTATTTCCGTCGGAACAACAGGCGAATCGGCAACGCTTGATTATCAAGAACATATCGATGTAATTAAACGAACAATTGATTATGCAGATGGGAGAATTAATGTCATTGCAGGAACAGGTGCTAATGCAACCAAAGAAGCTATTGAGTTAACTCGTCGCGTTGAAAACATTGGTGTTATTGGGTGTTTAACTGTCGCGCCATATTATAATAAACCTACTCAAGAAGGGATGTACCAACACTTCAAAGCTATTGCTGAAAATACTGCATTGCCTCAAATTCTTTACAATGTGCCAGGTCGTACTAGTAGCGACCTTAAGCCTGAAACAGTTGGGCGATTATCGAAAATTAAAAATATTGTAGCACTAAAAGATGCAACTGGTGATTTGTCTAGAGTATATAAAACGCGAAAGTTAGTGGGCAATGAGTTTATATTATTAAGTGGTGATGATTCAACTTTTGTCGATTTTATGATTTTAGGCGGTAACGGCGTTATTTCTGTTACTGCTAATGTTGCAGCTAAACAAGTTGCAAAAATTTGTCAACTAGTTGTCAATAACCAAATTCAGGAAGCCCGTGCGCTAAACGATTCATTATTAGCGTTACATAATAACTTATTTATTGAACCAAACCCAACACCGGTAAAATGGGCTTGTGCTAAATTAGGTTTAATAGATACAGCTACAATCCGTTTACCATTAATATCGCTGACAGATACTTCTATTCCAGCGGTTGAAAAAGCTTTAAATGATGCCAATTTATTGTAATTTATTTTATAACCTTTAATTTATAAGCAGATATCTATGTTGAATAAAACCAGATTTAAAAGCAACACCATAAAAAAAACAGTCATTTTGACAGCTATTGCCTCGCTATTCTTAGCTGGGTGCGGTAGCGATCAAAGTTATAGAAAAGAAGTTGAAGGAAATGATGATTATTTAAATTCACCAGAATTGAAACCTTTGATTGTTCCACAAGGTGTAACAATTCCTACTGAAACGAACGATTTTTATATTTACCGTACGAATACTGAAGGTGCTATTGGTAAACAAGTTGATATTCGCCCTCCTACTATTCCAATTTCAACCATTCCAAATTCTTCTGTTTCTTATCATCATGATGTGGTGACTTTAAATGTACCGGCAAATAGTAATGTATGGGAATTTATTCCAAATTCGCTAACGAAAAGAAATATTGGTATTGTTAATAATGACAGTAAATCCATTATCACTGCGAGCACTTTTGTTTTCCCAAATGATAAAGATCAGGCTATTCAAGCTTCGTTTATCATTCAGCGACAAAAATCTTATGGTGATTTCGAAAATATCACATTTGGTTTGAAAACACTGACACGAGGAGAAGAAGATCTATCAACCGATCCGATTGAAATTCAACGATACATAGTACGTTTATTTAATATGATAATGGATGATGCGGTATCTGAATCTTCTTGAACTATTTCAGTAAGCATAAATGAATAAGGTAAAAGTAATAAGACTGCTGCTGAGAATCAAAGGGAAACCAAGATATTAAACTCAATCTCCTTAAAGTAAAAGTATACTGTTAGTGTTAAAATTTAACTTATTATTTAGTAAAGGAAAATATAATTATTTTGCTGCTATAAAACGTAAAAATGTTATTATTCAAGCTGACTAATAAAATTAGTGAGAGTAATAATAACACTATGTTTTAAATCTTAGGAGAGAATAGCGCTTTAATTAATTATTTATTTGTCATTTGATATAAGGTTATAAGCATGAAAAAATTGGCTGAACTTTATCGCGGTAAAGCAAAAACTGTTTATACAACGGATAATCCTGAACTGTTGATACTTGAATTTCGTAACGATACTTCAGCATTTGATGGTTTACGTATTGAGCAGTTAGATAGAAAAGGGATGATTAATAATAAATTTAATTATTTTATTATGACAACATTACGTGAAGCAGGTATCCCGACTCAAGTAGAAGCCTTATTATCAGACAATGAAGTAATCGTTAAAAAACTTGATATGGTGCCAGTTGAATGTGTTGTTCGCAATCGAGCTGCTGGATCATTGGTTAAACGCTTGGGCGTTAAAGAGGGGCAAATTCTTAATCCACCAACTTTTGAATTATTTCTAAAAGATGATGCATTACATGATCCAATGGTTAATGATTCGTACTGTAAAACTTTTAATTGGGTGAGTGATGAACAGTTAGTAAAAATGAAGGAGCTTAGCTTTAAGATTAATCATATTCTGACGGAACTGTTTGATAGATCAGGTTTTATATTGGTTGATTATAAGCTTGAATTTGGATTGTTCAAAGGTGAAGTTACATTAGGTGATGAGTTTTCACCAGATGGTTGCCGTCTATGGGAAAAAGAAACCCTTAAGAAAATGGATAAAGATCGTTTTCGCCAGGATTTAGGTGGTGTCATTGAAGCTTATGAAGAAGTAGCGAAACGAATTGGTGTTCAATTATAATGTTTGCTCAATTTGATATATCCTTTTTTCTTCTATTAGGTTTAGCAGCACTGTGTTATTTAACGCATAACAATACAGTTACGTTTGCTGTTATTTTATTATTGTTGTTCAAATTAACTCCACTTGCTGCTTATTTTCCTTTCTTAAATAAATATGGCTTAACTGTTGGGATTGTGATTTTAACAGCTGCAATGATGGTACCTCTTGCTGATGGTTCTTTGAAAGTCATAGATATTTTAAGATCATTTACTACATTGCAATCGCTCTTAGCGATTTTGGTTGGTATCCTTGTATCTTGGCTTGGAACGCGAGGTATAGCACTTATTGGGGCACACCCAACTATAATTAATGGACTAATTATAGGGACATTATTTGGTGTAGCTTTTTTCAAAGGCATTCCTGTAGGACCATTGATTGCAGCTGGGCTATTATCATTGTTGATTGGAAAAAGCTAGTTTATGCATGATCCTAATAGCACAAGAAAGCTATGGGTACTACGTGGTGTAGCGGCTAAGTTATTTGATCAAGTAAGTGTTACTATTAGCCAGCATTTAGGTGATTGGATTATCGTTACGGAACAGACAAATTTACCTGATTCTCTTATTAATGTTATTTTGCCCAATAAAACAAAAAAATTATTAGGACAGCAATATCTTCATGCTATCTTTGATGCAACTCAAGGTTTTAATCTTGATGCCTTTGCCATGTTAGCTGGAACTTTGATCAAAGGTAGTGTTCTTATATTATTTTTGCCAGAAAATTTTTCTACTTGGCAAGATCAAGATAGTTTACGTTGGAATGAAAAACCTTATCCCATACAAGTTCCTAATTTTGTTACTCATTTGGAGCAAACATTAAATGAATTTATTCCGTTTCCTAATTATCAATTCCCACAACCTCATGGTTCAACTTGCAATTTAGTGGAACAACAAACTATACTCAACAAGTTGTTAAAAAGTGATAAAACTATTAAAGTCCTTATTGCGAAAAGAGGGCGCGGTAAATCAGCGTTAGCTGGGCAATTTACTCATTTTAAAGATTGCTTAGTGACAGCGCCAAATAAGAATGCGTTAACTACATTTTTTCAATTTGCAAAAGGTGATATCCCCTTTTATGCGCCAGATGAATTAATAGCATCTACGATTGATAATTTCCCTAATTACCTTATTATTGATGAAGCAGCAATGATACCTTTGCCAATATTGGAAAAGTTACTGCAGTTAGCTATTTATAAAAATAGTCATATATTATTAACGACAACGGTAGAAGGCTATGAAGGTACAGGGCAAGGTTTCATATTAAAACTACTTAAAAATTACTCCTGTGAGTTTTTTTCTCTTAATATGCCTATTCGTTGGTGTGATAATGATGAGCTTGAATCTTTTACTGATCACTTATTGCTAAATGGTTTATTTCCAGTAGCGTTGCAGCCGTTACCTATTCAACAACCAATGAATTATTCTATTGTTAACCGTGATGATATCATTTCGTTAAAGCAGATTTTTTACTTATTAAAAGATGCACATTATCAAACGACTTTAGTTGATTTAAGGCGTATTTTTGATGCCCAAAATTTAGCGGTGTGGCAGGTAAAAATAGGCAATAACTTTATTGCTGCGGCAATCACAATTAATGAGGGTAATTTGTCAGATGAATTAATTGATGATATTTGGAAAGGTGTACGCCGACCAAAAGGTAATTTAGTTGCTCAATCGCTAGTAGCACATGCAGGTAACAAACAAGCCGCTAAATTAATGTCGGTTCGAATTAATCGAATAGCCGTAATCGAATCTTATCGCCGACAACATATTGCTCACCAATTGATTCAGAATATTTTAGAAGATGCGATAAAATATGGTAAAGATTATTTATCGGTTAGCTTTGCCTACCATCATGAAACTTCCCGGTTTTGGTCTATGTTAGGTTTTATGATTGTGCATGTTTGTAGCCATAAAGAAGCCAGTAGCGGTAGTTATTCAATCATGGCGATAAAACCGATTACAACAGAAGGCTATAATTTGGCCTACAGCATGAATAAAAGGTTACGACGTAACATTTACTGGTTAAAAAATATTATTGATTTGCCGTTCGATAATCTATTATTAGCCGATTCTGACCAACATTTATCTACTCAAGATCTAGAGGAATTGCAAGGATTCTGTCACTATCATCGATCTTATGAGGCAACTTATGCTGCTTTGTGCCGATTAAATCTTTACAACGACAAACAAAGTAATTTAGGCAAACTACCAGTATTAGCAATGTTACTGCTAAATAAAAAATGTGAAGCTTTAGTCATTCAACAATTTAATTTGACTGGGCGAAAAGCGTTAATACAGACAATTAAACAAGAAGTAAAGCAATGGTTAGATAATTATTTTTAAAATTTATTATATAATATCAATGTAAAATATTAATAATTATCATTGCTGGCTTGCCTATTAGGAACTTAAAATAATCATATTTAATAGTTAAAAGGAATAGTTGTGATTCAAAATAACTTAGATAAGATAAGACAATTTAAACATTCAAATACGGCACGTAATAAGCCAAAAAGCGGTTTTGAATACTTTATTCAAGGTTGGGCTTTAGCATTTAGTCCAGGAATCAGACGTTTCATATTTCTACCGTTATTGGCTAATATTGTCATAATGTCAGCCCTATTTTATTGGTTTTTTTCCGAGATTACGGGAATGATTGATTGGGGATTATCTTTTGTTCCTAGCTGGCTTCATTGGCTTGGCTATATTATTAGCTTTATCGTTATTTTAACATTGGTGATCTTATTTTGTTATTTCTTTAGCACAGTTGCTAATATTATAGCGGCACCATTTAATGGGTTACTTGCTGAGCAAGTTGAAGCCAAATTAACGGGAACACCTGCTCCAGATACTTCTTGGATAAATTTAATAAAAGATTTACCTAGAATATTCAGTCGCGAAATACAAAAGTTAATTAATTACTTGTTATGGGCTATTCCTATTTTATTAACTTACTTTATTCCTGTTATTGGGCAAAGCATAACTCCTATTATTTGGTTTTTATTTACTGCTTGGCAAATTAATATTCAATATGCAGATTATCCATTTGATAATCATAAAATAACCTTTCATCGTATGCGTGAATTACTAAAACAAGATAAAATTGATAATATAATATATGGCATATTAGTAAGTTTGTTCACGGTAGCTCCGGTGTTAAATTTGATTATTATGCCAATTGCGGTTTGCGGATCAACAGCAATGTGGGTTGATCGTTATCGCCATCAGGCTCTTTTTTCAAGCAATAGCAATGATTTTCGTTGAAATCGAAATTAATTCTTTTTAGGGGTAGGTGGCCAATCATCATCGTCATCATCTTGATAAGGGATAGGCTTTGTCCCTTTCTTTTTATCCAAATAACTTTTAAAATTAAGTTTGTTTAGTGCTTTTATAGTATTGATAAAAACGCCAAAAAGAACAATAAGAATTATCCACCAATAAATTTTAAGCCACTCCATTCTATTTCTCCAATAAATCATTTTAACTAATGTACTCGATTTTTTATTTTATTGGTCGCTAACCGACACATCAACACATTTATCAAAAGCACTAAAATTAAAAGCGTTCTCACTTCTAAATAATATATTTTCTTTCAATCTTATAATAACTTTTCAAGGATTCTTTGGTAAATTTTTTTTAATGTTATAATATCTTGGCAACTGGCATTTTCATTAACTTTATGAATCGTTTTATTTAGCACCCCAAGTTCGATTATTTGGCATCCCATTTTGGCAATAAAACGCCCATCTGAAGTTCCACCAGTAGTTGATAATTGAGCATCAATACCAGTAAATTCTTTTATTGCATTTATAGTAGCATTAGTCAACTCGCCTTGTGGCGTTAAAAATGGATGTCCGGATAATCGCCAATTGAGTTTATATTTTAAATTATGCTTTTGTAAGATATTTTCAACACGTGATTTAATCATTTCATCGGTAAGTTCGCTACTATAACGAAAGTTAAATTGTACCGTCAAATCACCAGGTATGACATTTTCTGCACCTGTTCCACCATTGATATTTGCCACTTGCATGACAGTTTTAGGAAAATATTTATTACCATTATCCCAACTTGTTGAAATAAGTTCATTCAAAGCGGGAGCAAATCGATGTACCGGATTATCTGCAAGATGAGGATAAGCAACATGGCCTTGGATTCCATGAATCACCAGATTAGCAGTTAGTGAACCACGGCGCCCGTTTTTAATTTGATCGCCTAATATTGCATTGCAAGAAGGTTCTCCTACAATACAGAAATCAACACGTTCTTGGCGTTTCATGAGTAAATCGACAACTTTTCTTGTACCATCGGTTGCATCAGCTTCTTCATCAGAGGTAATTAAAAATGCTACACGCCCTGTATGGTTAGGGTTGTTTTTTACAAAATCTTCTGCGGCACAAATCATCGCAGCGATACCACTTTTCATGTCTGATGCGCCACGACCATAAAGTACTCCATTTTCATTAATGGTTGGTTCAAAAGGTGGGTATTGCCATTTGCTTTCATCACCAACAGGGACCACGTCGGTATGTCCTGCAAACATAATTGTTTTGTCTGTTGGATTGCCGTGATAAGCCCACAAATTTTTTGTATTACCAATATTTACTGTCTCAATATTAAAACCTAGTGGTTTTAATCGCTCAATAAGTATTTTTTGACAATTTTTATCATCAGGGCTTATTGATTTTTCGGCAATTAGCTCTTTAGTTAAATTAATCACAGGTTCAATCATGGCAATCTCGATTTTAATTAGATAGGTTAATAAATTGGGTGTAACTTTCTTCTGAAAATCCAACTAAAGCACGTTTACCATTAATGAGTAAAGGACGTTTTAAAATTGAAGGGTTTTCTAACATGAGTTGTTTGGCTACTTGTTCATTATTAATTCGAATACGAATCGATTCATCAAGTTTTCGCCAAGTGGTCCCACGGGTATTGAGTAAATTTTGCCAATCAATTAGTTGAAGAAAAGAGTGCAATAGTTCGGATGAAAGCCCGTCTGTTTTGTAATTATGAAACTGATAATTAATGTGGTGTTCATCAAGCCAAGTAAAAGCTTTTTTCATTGTATTACAATTTTTAATACCATAAATAATATACATAAATCACAACCTAAAGAAAATAATGAAAATGAATTATAACAGTTAACTGTTTATATCACCAATTAAGTCTGATTAATATTAAATCAATTCCTAATAGGTATTAACATTTAGTAATGTACAAACAGAACATGTTGATTATCTTCATTAAGCTAAAGTATTCCAAAGTTTAAGAATCTAATGATTATTGAAAATGGCATTTAAACAAGGATGCAATTTAAAACCAATGTTATACCAATTATTGACAATGAATGTTCTTTAAAAAAAATTATTTGTTGTGTTTTTCTAATTTTTTATTGTGGAATTGCGAATAATTCGCATTTTAAAACTAAAAATAATGGCTATTTTTTTTTAAAATATGAACTACAAATTACATATGAATAGCAATACATAGGAACCTTAATGTCATTTTATACTCTTAACCACCTTCCCTTAGGGCGCGAGGCGGTTATATCAAGGTTATTACCTAATTCATCGCCTTTTCGTCGAAAATTACTTGCAATGGGAATCATTCCTGGTTGCAAAGTTTCAGTTGTGCGAATCGCACCTTTAGGCGATCCAATTGAAATTAAAATGCGAGGATTTTTACTTTGTCTACGTCGTAATGAAGCTTCATCGATAGAAGTGTTGGAGATAAAAACATGAAGGTAGCATTAATTGGTAATCCAAACTGTGGGAAAACAACCTTATTTAATTTACTTACCGGTGCTAAACAGCGTGTTGGTAATTGGCCTGGTGTGACTGTCGAGCAAAAAATGGGAATATTTGATTATCAGAATATCCAATATGACATTATTGACTTGCCGGGCACTTATTCAATTGAAACTGATCCTATGTCAGTTTCTCAAGATGAATTGATCACACGTGAATTTGTATTAGCCCAAAGTGATAGTGTTATTATCAATATCATTGATGCCACTAACTTACAACGCAGTTTATACCTAACTTTTCAATTGCTTGATCTACAATTGCCGATGATTTTAGTACTTAATATGATCGATGCTGTTGAGACAATGGGAGAAATTATCAATATTGATAAGCTATCACAATTACTTGGTTGTCCAATAGTGGCTGTTTCAGCAACTAAAAAAATAGGATTGAATTTACTTTACCAGCAGATTGAAAAGATAGGAAAAAATAAAAGTATTGCAATGCCATCTATAGATTCATTAGGTAACAATCAACAAGCTATTATTACTCGATATATTGATGAATTACCAAAAGATAGTGTGTTAAGATGTTTTAATCGTTGGCAAATTATCGATGCATTATTAGATGATTCAAATTATGATTTAACTGATGAAGAACATGAAAAACTCAATGCATGTCGGTTATTACTTGCAACATGGTGTGATAATGAAATAGATGTAGCATTAGCAAGTGCCCGTTATGACACTATTGATTTGGTTTGTAAAAAAGTAATTGATAAACCACGAGAGCTAAGTACCAGCTTTACCGAAAAGCTAGACAAATTTGCTCTAGGTCGAATTACTGGAATTCCATTCTTTTTGTTTGTTATGTATGTCATGTTCATCATTGCTATTAATTTTGGTTCTGTATTTATTGATTTTTTTGATATATTTTGCGAAACCATTTTTGTTAATGGCTCTGCACAGTTATTGCAATCATTAAATGCCCCCAATTGGTTAATAATTATTTTAGCTAAAGGAATTGGAACCGGAATTCAAACTGTTTCGACGTTTATTCCTGTTATTGGAACTATGTTCTTTTTTCTTTCTTTTTTAGAAGATTCCGGCTATCTTGCACGAGCCGCAATGGTAGTTGATCGCGGTATGCGATGTATTGGTTTACCAGGTAAAGCGTTTGTACCTATGTTACTAGGCTTTGGTTGTGGTGTGCCAGCTATAATGGGGACAAGAACGCTAGAAAGTACACGTGATCGAATTATGGCAATTTGCATGATTCCTTTTATGTCATGTGGTGCTCGGTTACCTGTTTATGCCTTATTTGCTGTTATATTTTTTCCACATCATGCTTCAACGGTGGTATTTGCTTTATATATGCTAGGCATTATGGTGGCAATAATTACTGGTTTTGTATTAAAACTTACCTTATTAACAGGAAAAATAACACCTTTTATTATGGAAATGCCCGTTTATCGCATTCCAACATTGAAAAGCTTATTAAGTTTAACTTGGCAACGCTTAAAAAGTTTCATATTCAGAGCAGGTAAAGCTATTGTAGTTATGATAACAATTTTAAGTATACTAAACTCATGGGGAAAAGATGGTTCATTTGGTCATGAAAATTCAAATAATTCAGTTCTTTCTGCTGTTAGCCAAACAATGATACCTGTTTTTGAGCCAATGGGAATCACTAAAGAAAATTGGCCAGCTACGGTAGGGATATTTACGGGAATATTTGCCAAAGAATCGGTTATTGCTACTTTAAATTCACTTTATTCAATGAGTGGAAATATTGATAAAAATAAAAATGTTAGTTTGTCGGAAGGTATTTTAAATGCTTTGGGGAAAATTCCTGAAAATTTAGTTAGCTTATCAGATGCAGTTTTAGATCCATTAGGACTAGCAACCGTTGATGAGAATATCGATTCCTTAAAATTAAATTTATCTATAGATTCAACGGCAATTTCGCAAATTAAAACCTCATTTGTGAATTCATCTGCTGCGATGGCGTATTTAATTTTTATTTTACTTTATACACCTTGTGCCGCCGCATTAGGTGCTGTTTATCGTGAAGCAGGTTTAAAGTGGATGACATTTGTTGCTATATGGACATTTGTAATTGGTTGGATAGCAGCTACGGTCTATTACCAATGTACTTTATTAGAGAATTCTCATTCAGCCATCTTTTGGTTGACTGGTTGTGGTGGGGTTATGATTAGTATGATTATTTTTATGCGGTTACTTGGTCGTTATTTTCCATGCAAATTCAATGTTATCCCGAAAACAATAGTAAATAAAAAATCAACTGGCTGCCACTAATCAGTCCATTTTTTACTACAAAATTATAAAGGAGAAAAGGTAGGAATTTTCCTACCCTTTAATTATTTAAGATGCTAATAACTTCAATTCGTGACTATGTGCAATTAAAAGGGCGCGTTGAATTACATAATATATCAAATCACTTTCGATTACCTGAAAGTGCCGTCGAACAGATGCTCGTTTTCTGGATTAAAAAAGGAAAGATTCAACAAATAATTTTAAAGTCAGAACAGTTATGTAAAACAAATCAATGTAGTTCATGCTTAAGTTGTCATTTAAAGCCTAAATTTGTTTATGTTTGGATTTAAAAGATTTATATATTTTTGCTAATTGGAACAATAAGTTGATAAAATAAAAAAATATAGATGAACATTTTATCTGCTTTTTATGTTGTTATTTGTTGTTTAAAATATTGCTTTCATTATGCAAATAAAGTTAATTTCGTGATTTTCATCACATTAAAAATGTGATTTATATTATAAAAATAGTATACCCTAAAATAAAGCCTTAATAACAGAATTCAAAATAACCAAGGTATAACAGTTTTAGCTATTTTGTTTCAATTAACATTCAATACATAGCTTTAGAATGGCTATCAACAAAGTCGTTTTATTATTGGATAAATGTTATTATAGTCTTTTTGCAAACTAATGCTGTTGAGGATAAAAGAAGTATGAGTCAATTAGAAAATTTTAAGAAATTAACCGTTGTTGTCGCCGATACGGGTGATATTGATTCAATTAAGCAGTTTTCTCCTGAGGATGCCACAACAAACCCTTCTCTTGTATTAAAAGCAGCTCAGCTTCCCCAATATCGTTATCTAATTGATTCGGCGGTTGACTCGGCTAAAAAACTAGGTGGTAACAAAGAACAGCAATTAGTTAATGCATGTGATCAAGTTGCTGTTAATATTGGTGCTGAGATTTTAAAAACTGTTCCAGGTAGAATTTCTACTGAAGTTGATGCTCGTTTGTCTTTTGATAAACAAGGATGTATTGAAAAAGCACGTAAAATTATTGCGCTTTATAAAGAAAAGGATATTGATACGTCGCGTATTTTAATTAAAATTGCTTCAACATGGGAAGGTATTAAAGCGGCTGAGGTTCTTGAAAAAGAAGGTATTAATTGTAATTTGACATTATTGTTTTCGTTTGCGCAGGCGCGTGCATGTGCTGAAGCAAATGTCTTTTTAATTTCGCCTTTTGTAGGGCGCATTTATGATTGGTATCAAACTAAAAAACCTATTGATCCTTATAATGCAGATGAAGATCCAGGCGTTATTTCTGTTCGCAATATCTTTAATTATTATAAACAACATGGTTACAAAACTATTGTGATGGGCGCAAGTTTCCGTAAAGTTGATCAGATTTTGGCGTTAGCCGGGTGTGATAGATTAACTATTGCACCTAATTTACTTGCCGAAATGCAACAATCAAATGAGCCAGTTGTGCAAAAACTCAATCCAAATCAAGCAGTGATTGATCGTCCTGCACCAATGACTGAAGCTGAATTTAGATGGAAACACAATAGCGATGCCATGGCAGTTGAAAAATTAGCCGAAGGGATTCGTGCATTTGCTGTTGATCAAGTTAAATTAGAAAATATGATAGGTGCTTTCTTATAAAGCGTTTTTACAAAATGGGGAGCTAACTCCCCATTTTTATTCTGTTTATTTCTTCGTTAAGGTCATTAGGGAATTAATAAACCTACTTAATTTGTAAATACTAACGATTATTTACTCAAATATTTTTTGGAGAATATAAAATGAATGCAACCACACTATCTCACCGCGAACTGGCGAATGCGATAAGGGCATTAAGCATGGATGGAGTGCAAAAAGCAAAATCTGGGCATCCTGGTGCACCTATGGGAATGGCGGATATGTCTGAAGTGCTTTGGCGTGGCTTTTTAAAACACAATCCAACGAATCCTAATTGGGCTGATCGTGACCGTTTTGTGTTATCAAATGGTCATGCCTCTATGTTGATTTATAGCCTGTTACATTTAACTGGTTATAACGTGACTATCGATGATTTGAAAAACTTTCGTCAGTTGCATTCAAAAACCGCAGGTCATCCCGAATATGGTCATGTACCTGGTGTTGAAACTACAACGGGTCCGTTAGGTCAAGGTATTGCTAATGCTGTAGGTATGGCTATTGCAGAAAGAACGTTAGCGGCACAATTTAATAAACCAAGTCATACTATTGTTGATCACCATACTTATGTGTTTATGGGGGATGGTTGTATGATGGAAGGTATCTCGCACGAAGTGTGTTCTTTAGCGGGTACCCTAAAATTAGGTAAACTTATCGCATTTTATGATGATAATGGTATTTCGATCGATGGTGAAGTAGAAGGTTGGTTTACTGATGATACCGCAAAGCGATTTGAAGCTTATGGTTGGCATGTTATTGGTGGTATTGATGGCCATGATGCCAAAGCCCTTAAAGAAGCAATCGAGCAAGCTCAAGCCGTAACCGATAAACCATCTTTATTAATGTGTAAAACGGTAATTGGTTTTGGCTCACCAAATAAAGCAGGTAGCCATGAAAGTCATGGTGCACCTTTAGGTGATACTGAAATTGAAGCAACTCGGAAATCATTAGGTTGGAATTATCCTGCTTTTGATATTCCTAAAGATTATTACGATGCTTGGGATGCTAGAGCAAAAGGCAAACAACGCGAAGATGAATGGAATGCTCGTTTTGACGCTTATGCTAAGGCTTATCCTGATTTAGCTAAAGAATTTAAACGTCGCATTAATAATGATTTGCCAGTTGATTGGTCAAAAATTGCTAATGATGTAGTCAATAAACTACAAGCAAACCCAGCAACAATTGCCACTCGTAAAGCATCACAAAATGCAATCGAAGCTTTTGCTCCTGTATTACCTGAGTTTTTAGGAGGTTCGGCAGATTTAGCACCAAGTAACTTAACCATGTGGTCAGGTTCTAAAGAAATTTTAGCTAATGCTGATGGTAACTATATCCATTATGGTGTGCGAGAATTTGGTATGTCAGCAATCATCAACGGTATTGCCTTACATGGTGGATTTATTCCTTATGGTGCAACATTTTTAATGTTTATGGAGTACGCGCGCAATGCCGTTCGTATGGCTGCATTAATGAAAATTCGTTCTTTGTTTGTCTATACTCATGATTCAATTGGTTTGGGTGAAGACGGACCAACGCATCAACCAGTCGAGCAAATGGCGAGTTTACGGATGACACCAAATGTTAGCACTTGGCGTCCTTGCGACCAAGTTGAGTCAGCAATTGCATGGCAATATGCTATTGAACGTAAAGATGGTCCAACGGCATTAATCTTCTCAAGACAAAACCTTAAACAACAAGAGCGTACTACCCATCAGCTCGCTGATGTTTATCGTGGGGGGTATATCTTAAATGATTGTACTGGTACACCTGAGCTGATTATTATCGCTACAGGTTCAGAAGTTGAGCTTGCCGTTGAAGCTTATCAACAATTGACTCAAGCAGGTAAGAAAGTGCGTGTAGTGTCAATGCCATCAACCGATGCGTTTGATAAACAAGATCAGGATTATAAAGAGTCAGTATTGCCATCGTCAGTCACAGCTCGTCTTGCCATTGAGGCGGGTATTAGCGATTATTGGTATAAATATGTGGGTTTTAATGGCAAAGTAATTGGTATGACCAACTTTGGTGAATCAGGACCTGCGGATCAATTATTCAAAGAGTTTGGTTTCACGGTTGAAAATGTGCTTATACAAGCAAATAGCTTATTGAAATAATAAAAGAAAAACGCCATCATTTGAGCTTTTGATGGCGTTTTTGCTGTATAAAAATAAACGATTAAACTATTTACCTTGATGCGCGCTTTAAGATGATCTTAGAGGGCTGTTTTTGTATGAAGATCATTCTTGCAATTAGCAAGAGTGCTGCAACAGCAAGCCCTGAAATAATACCTATCCAAAAGCCTGCTGCACCAATTGGTTCTATGATTAGATCGGTTAATCCTAGAATATAGCCAACAGGCAATCCAACTCCCCAATAAGAAAGAAGTGTGATAAAAAAGATGCTTTTAGTATCTTTATAACCTCGAAGCACATTACTGGCTACCACTTGTAAATAGTCAGACGCTTGATAGATAGCGAGTAAAATAATAAGCTGCATACAAATAGCAATTACAGCATTTTCTTTTGTAAATATTGTAATGATTGGTGAACTAAAAATAACTAAAATCAGTGCAACTATAATAGCGATTGCTAAGGATATGGCTAAACTGATGTAAGCGGTTTGTTTTGCCAATGTTGGTTTTTTATTACCCAGTAAATAACCAACGCGAATACTGGTAGCTACTCCTAGCGATAATGGAATGGCAAAGGTTAAACTACTAATAGTAAATATAATTTGATGTGCAGCAACGGTTATTTGCCCTAATGGTGCAATTAATAGTGCAATTACTGCAAATAAGCTCATTTCAAAGAAATAAGCTAAAGCAAGCGGCATACCAAGCACGATGATTTTTTTTATAATACTAATATCAACCAGTTTTATTACTGATGTTTTGCATATATCACGCTGGCTTGCTGCAGTTAATGTATATAAGCGTATTAAAATAAACATTAACCAAAATATTATTGCAGCGGTAATCCCGCATCCTGCACCTCCAAAAGCGGGAAGACCTAGTTTCCCATAGATTAAAACATAATTAATGGGAATGTTAGCAAGTAGGGCAATAAATATAATCACCATTGCAGGTTTAGTGTTTGATAAACCTTCACATTGATTGCGGTAAACTAAAAATAGCAAGAAAGCTGGTACACCCCACATTATGGCACGTAAAAATTTGACTGCCACGTCCATCATTTCTGGATCAATAGGGTGATCGTTCGAGCTTCTTAAGTTTATTATTAGGTCGGAATGATATAGAAGTAACATCATAAGCATTGATAATACCAATGCGATGACAACGCCTTGGCGGGTATGATCGGCAACTAGGTTTCGTTTAGCTGCACCATTTAGATTTGAAATAATTGGTGTTAAAACGGTGAGTAAACCTTGTCCAAATAAGATGGTAGGTAACCATATCGAGACAGCAATGGCAACTCCAGAAAGTGCCGTTTTACTATAATTGCCTGCCATAATGGTATCAACAAAGGTGATCGCAGTTTGTGATATTTGCGCGATAAGCACTGGAACTGCCAATTTAACCAGATTTTTTACTTCGTGTTTATAATGTTGTTTCATGGTGTTAATTAACGTTTAACCGTTCCCCATAGATCGTACTCATCGGAATGCTCAATGTTAACCTGAACAATATCACCTACATTAACTTGGTTTTCTTCGTTTAGATAAACAACGCCATCAATTTCTGGGGCGTCAGCCATGCTACGACCTATTGTACCTTCTTCATCAATTTCGTCAACAATAACATCTAATGTTTTGCCAATTTTTGCTTGTAATTTTTGCGTTGAGATTTTTTGCTGTAATTGCATAAAGCGATCAAAACGTTCTTGTTTAATTGTTTCTGGAATTTGATTAGCAAGTTTATTGGCTTCAGCGCCTTCTATGGGGCTGTATGGAAAACAGCCAACACGATCTAGCTGTGCTTGCGACAAAAAGTTGAGCAGTAATTCAAAATCTTGTTCTGTTTCGCCGGGATAACCAACAATAAAGGTTGAACGTAACGTGATATCAGGACAGATTTCTCTCCATTTATGGATACGTTCTAAGGTTCTTTCAATGGTTCCAGGCCGTTTCATTGATTTTAAAATTGTTGGACTTGCGTGTTGTAATGGTACATCCAAATAAGGCAAGATTTTACCATCTGCCATTAATGGAATTAGATTATCGACACTTGGATAAGGATACATATAATGCAATCTGACCCAAATTCCCAAACTTGATAATTGTTCGCAAAGCGTTTGAATATCAGTTTTTAATGGCATTCCATTCCAGAAACTGGTCCTGTTTTTGATATCAACGCCGTAAGCTGAAGTGTCTTGTGCAATAACTAATAATTCCTTAACACCACTGTCGGCTAGTCGTTTTGCTTCATCAAGTACGTTACCAATAGGGCGACTAATCATTTTACCTCGTAATGATGGAATAATGCAAAATGTACAACTATGGTTACAACCTTCAGAAATTTTTAGGTAAGCAAAATGTTTTGGTGTTAGTTTTATACCTTGTTGGGGAATTAGACTGGTAAATGGATTATAAGCAGGTTTTGGTGCATATTTATTAACATGATTTAGTACTGCTTCATAGCTGTGTGGGCCAGATATTTCAAGTACTTTTGGGTGTACAGTCCTAATTTGATCTTCTTTGGCACCAAGGCATCCGGTTACAATGACTTTGCCGTTTTCATTAAGAGCTTCGCCGATTGCTTCTAGAGATTCTTGCACTGCACTGTCAATAAATCCACAAGTGTTTACAATGACCAGATCGGCATTTTCATAGCTAGGTACGACTTGATAACCTTGTGTGCGTAGTTCGGTTAAAATTCGTTCAGAGTCAACTAAATTTTTAGGACAGCCAAGGCTCACAAATCCAATTGTAGGAGGTAACATATTCATAGTATTTATAATAGCGTGTTATATTAAAGAGGTATTGTTTGAGAATTCAATAAACTATATTTGTTAATTATCATTTACAAATCAAAATAAAGTCGGCATTTTATCACATTTCCTCATAGTTGATATACCGATTTTCTAATTTCAAATTTACATTAACAATGCTTTGGCTTATCTATTAAGTATTAGTAATAACTCGGAAAGTAGTTCGTTTGAATAAAAAGAATTATTTATTGAGTATTTCTCAGATATTTATCAGCATAAAATAAAGCCTTTATTGACAATAAAGGCTTTTAAAAAATAGAAAGTTAACAATCAATCAAGTTATATTATTTTAATGCATTAATTATTTCGTCAATTTGACGATTTATACTTTCTGCACCACCGCCAGATAAATACCATAGATCAGGGGTTAGATAAACAACATGTGTTTTACTTTTGTCCAGCGCTTGCTGAGAGAAAAAATGTTCATTCATCCCTTGATTGCCAATTGCTTTACTTCGATCAACAACGAAGATAATATCAGGTTTGACTGATTTAATGTAATTATCATCAATAAAAATTGGTTTTGGTTTGCCTATTAAGTTATTTGCGGGCATAACGGTGAGTGGTACCGCTCGTTTAACATCTAGTACATCGTGAATCAATGCTGCGCTTGAGCTTGAATTGATAAGAATCATCTTTCCATTATTATGAATAGCAACAATAGCCTTTTTAGCACTGGCTTGAGCCAAGGCTTGTGCACTTTGAATTTTTTTATCTAATGCTTGAATAATATTATCCACTTTGCTTTCGGTTTCTGTAATTTTTGCTAGCACTTGAATATGATTTTTGGTTGATTCAACATAATTTTGGGCGTTTACACTTAAATTAATGACTGGTGCAATTTTAGATAGATCTTCAGTTTTACTAGCTTGGCGTCCATCAATAATAATTAAATCTGGCTTAACTTGTCTGATTGCATCAATATTAGGGTCTTTCATATTGCCGGTATCGGTAATTGATGTTTTGTTAAATTGTTGCAAATAAGATGGGATAACTGATAGTGGAGTTGCTACAACTATCGAACCTTTACCTAACGCATCTAAAGTATCTAATGCCCCATAGTTCATGACAACAACTTTTTCGGGCGATTTAGGAACTTGTACCGTTTGGTTGTTGGCAGTTACACTCATTGTTGTTGTTGATTGGCATCCGGCTAAGCCTAATATAATTGATACAATACTACTTAATAGTAGCTTTTTCTTTCTAGTCATAATTATTCCCTTATTTTATTAAATGATAATTATTATCATTTAATAATTGTCATTTGTCTAGTAAAAATCATTTACATAAAAGATATTGATAATTATTCTCAATTATTGTAATGTTCATAAAAGCATTTTTCGGTGAAATAGCATTATAAATAATAGGGTTATATAAAATGAGTAATATCAAAAATTTAAAATTGGCTATATTTTCCATTCAAACAGGTTTTTTATTTTCATTATCGCCTTCGGTTTTAGCAGCGGCTAATACAGAAATGGATACCATGGTAGTAACAGCTTCAGGGTTTTCTCAACAGATCAAGGAAGCGCCTGCAACTATTTCGGTTATTACACCGCAAGAGTTGAGTAACAAATCTTATCGTGATGTCACAGATGCATTAAAAGATATTCCTGGATTAAATATCACCGGTGGTGGTGATTCTACTGATATTAGTATTCGTGGCATGGATGCCAAATATACTCTAATATTAGTTGATGGAAAAAAGGTTAGTACCCGCGAAACAAGACCAAATAGTGATAATTCAGGATTTGAACAAGGATGGTTACCTCCATTAACGGCGATTGAACGTATTGAGGTGGTTCGCGGTCCTATGTCATCGTTATATGGTTCTGATGCGATGGGAGGGGTTGTTAATATTATTACCAAAAAAGTGTCAAATAAATGGCAAAGTGGTATACGTTTAGAATCGGTTATTCCTTATCGTTCAAAAGAAAAAGATACATATACTGGTAGTTTTTCTACCATGGGACCGATTATTGATGATGTTTTAGGTATACAACTTTATGGACAGTATTCAAATCGTCATGAAGATAAATTTCTTAGTGGTCATGCTGGGCAAAAATTGCGTAGTTTAAATGGTAAATTATCTTTAAATGCTACAGATACACAAAAATTTGATCTCGATTTTGGAAGAGCTTTACAAAATAGTAATGCAACTGCAGGCAAAACAAGAGATAAATCTAGAAGTGATTTTAATAGAGATAATAGACGAAATACGTTTGCTTTAACACATAATGGTTTGTTTGGTGATGTTTCTACAACTTCATTTGTTTCTTATGAAGGAAATAATAATCCTAAAAGAAACATGAAGATCCGAAATACAGATGTAGATACTCGTGTTACTATTCCTTTTAGTATTAATATGCTTACTTTAGGTGGAAAATACAATTATCAAGAGTTGCATGACAAAGGAAATCAACTAAAAACGACATTATCTAAAATTGATCGTTGGAATTATGCGTTATTTGGAGAAGATGAATTACGTATTTTAGAAAATTGGAATTTAACATTCGGATTACGTTATAACAAAGATGAAAATTATGGTAGCAACTGGAATCCAAGAGTTTACAGTGTGTGGAATATTGATGATAACTTTACGTTAAAAGGCGGTTATTCTACAGGTTATGCTACACCACAATTACGTTATGTTGTGACGGATTGGGGGCAAGCCACTGGCGGCGGATATTCTGATGGTGTAATCATTGGAAATCCAGCTTTAAAACCAGAAAAAACAAATAATTTCGAAATTGGTATAGGTTATACTAATGATTATGGTATTGATGCTTCTGCAACTGCATTTTACACAAAATATAAAGACAAAATTCAATCATATTATATTTGTAATCGTAAAAAAGGAAGCAAGTGCTTATTGAATGGTTATAGTAAAAAGTTTGACTTTATACAGGGCCGTGAAAATGTAGGTAAAGCCGATCTTAAAGGTCTTGAGCTTTCATTCAAAACGCCTTTATTTACTGATTTCTTATTCACATCTAACTATTCTTGGACAAAAACAGAACAAAAAAGTGGCCAATTTAAAGGACGATCTTTAAATCGAACCCCTAAACAAAAATTCAATACTCAATTAGATTGGTATGTCACCCAACAATGGGATTTATGGACAAAAATGGCCTATTATGGCATGGAATCGTCTAATAACCGTGATGGCACAAAAGTTGAATATCCGGGCTATACTTTCTGGGACATCGGTGCATCTTATCAAGCACACAAACAAGCCAAGATTTATGCTGGTGTTTATAATCTATTTGATAAAAATGTAACTAACGATGATTTTGGTAAAACCTTAGAAGGTAGAAGATACTTTGTGGGGACTGAAATTAATTTTTAAATATTTTTTTGTCATCAAGAAACAGTGGTTAGTTATTTTTCTTGATGACAAAGTGCTTTTATTCTCATCAATATGACTAGATTTACTTTATTCCAATATGATCTTTTGATTCTGAAATCTTAGGTTAAATAAAAAAGATAAGTAAAAACTTAATAAGCTTTAAGTGGGAGAGAAAAGAAATTTTTGTTCATCTATATTTACAGTTTCTTTTCTCTATTGATCGCTTAATAACTTGTTAATTTAATATTTATAAATAAATATCTATTATAACTGACTATTCAAAAATAATTATTAATTTATTAACCATATTATTACAGCCTACCTATTAGTTCAAAATTAACACTAAAAATTAATAAAAATTTCGTATTTATTTGATAGTTTATTTCCATTAATTTTACATTGATAGATCGATTATCTTGATCAATAATACCGCCGGTTTTTCATTGACTGAAATTTTCTTAAATTTTCGGGTGTTAGCTAAATTTATGTAATCTTATTAACAATATTATAATTAATTTTATTTGTTATTTTTATTAATAAAGAAATATATGAAGCAATATAAAAAACGTTATCTATACAATTCTAACAAAACAAAAAAATTTTTATTTAGTTTATTAATTTTAAAATTAGGAACGTGTATAAAAAGAAAAATGACAGTTAAATTGGGTATTTTATCTGTCATTTTAATATTTAATGGTTTAATTACTGCTAATGCGTCTCTTTCAGCTGTAGCCGTTAATTCTATTCAAGGGTATAAAACAGAATTTTTTGTAAATGTGCCGATAATTGATAAGTTAGGGTTTAATTATAAAGGCACAGACTATAATGAAAAGTTGGGAAATATTACAAGTGATAAGGTAAAATTTTTTGATAAAACAGCTAAGCTTGGCGATTTTGTTATTAAAAGCTATTTTATTCCGAAAATTTTAGAGGATGATATTAATGGAACTATATTCGATCCTAATGAACCTATTTCAAGTACAATAGAGTATATTTGGAAAGATAATAGTAATAAAATCATAGATAAAGCTGATTATGATAATATAGCTTGTAGTCATGATAAATATACTATGCCATTAAAATTAGAAATCACTTTAAAAGATATTAAATATCAAACAATATATGTTGATTCTAAAAGCAATTTTGTAAGTACCGCTAAATCCCCCTTAGCGCAAATTGAACCCTTGATCAAAACATATCAAATTGCTATACCTGAAACTTGTTTGTAAAGCCCAATAGAATCATATTGGGTTTATCTATGTAATAGCTTTAGGTAATAAACGATAAAGCTAGCAACAATGAGAAATGGAGGTTGAGATAATTAGGGTTGAATAATCGTGAAAAAGATAATCCAAATACGAATCTAGGTAGTGGTTTTATGCAAGATTATGTAGCTAATCAGGGATGAATATAACTCGTAGTAGCAAATCATATCTATGAGTAGTTTGATTTTTTAATATGAATTAGCAATGATGAAATCATAGAAGAACAATCCAAAATGTAATTTATTTGAAAGAATATATAAAGTTTAAATTGCTGTTAGAAAATGGCTTGTTTTGCTTCAAACAAATTAAATAAGGCTAGTAAAGTTCACAAAAAAGATTTAACTTGGTACGCCCGGGTGGACTCGAACCACTGACCCCCACCATGTCAAGGTGATGCTCTAACCAACTGAGCTACGGGCGTAAATTTAAAACACGCAAATATTAGCTCTCAAATTAATTCCTAGCAAGTAAAAAAATTTTTTTTTGCTTGTTTTTTCGACTGTTGAACGTTTTTGATTATAAAAAAGACATTATTTGCCAGTTTATCTTGTTTATATAAACTAAAATTGTAAACAATTATTCATTGAAGGTGGTTTGTTGCCATGATTTTAGCTATACTCGGCAAATCAGTAAGAAGTAACTTTAGGTTAGTATGTCGATAAAAGATCAGATTGAAACGGTTCTACATAATGTTTTTGGTTATAAATCATTTAGAAATCAACAAAAAGAGATCATTGAATCAATTATCGAGGGATGTGATACATTAATTATCATTCCAACAGGTGGCGGTAAATCATTATGTTATCAAATTCCGGCAGTAATATTACCTAAAACAGCTTTGGTAATCTCACCACTGATATCCTTAATGAAGGATCAAGTTGATCAGCTAGCGGCTAATGGTATACCAGCAGCATACCTTAATGCTACGCAATCGACAGAGGAACAGCAAAAAGTTATTGGACAATATCTCAGTCATTCTATAAAGCTTTTGTATATTTCTCCTGAAAGATTGGCACTATCTTCTTTTCAAAGTTTAATTGAGCAAAATCCTCCCTCTTTATTTGCAATTGACGAAGCACATTGTATTTCGCAGTGGGGGCATGATTTTAGACCTGATTATCGTCAATTAGGACAACTTTCATCACGATTTCCAAGTGTCCCAATTGTTGCGTTAACGGCAACTGCCGATAAAATGACACAAAGCGATATAATAAATCAGCTTAAGTTGGTTAATCCATTAGTGGTTGTGCGGAGCTTTGATCGTCCAAATATCCGTTATACGGTTGTTGAAAAATATAATTTAACTGAGCAAATTGTGTCTTTTATTGAAACGCAAAAAGGTAACAGTGGCATTATTTATTGTTCAAGTCGTTCCCGAGTTGAAGATATGACCACTAGATTAAGTAGTCGTGGTTTTTCTGTTGCAGCTTATCATGCTGGATTAACTAATCAGGAACGTCAACAAGCACAAGAAGCATTTTTAAAAGACGATGTTCAAATTATAGTTGCAACAGTGGCATTTGGTATGGGTATCAACAAACCCAATGTTCGTTTTGTTATTCATGCAGATTGTCCAAGAAGTATTGAAGCTTATTATCAAGAAACAGGTCGGGCAGGGCGCGATGGTGTTCCTGCTGAAGTAATATTGTTATTTAATGCTAATGATTTGAGTTGGTATCGACAACAAATAAGCGAAAAAATGGATGGTCAACATAAAGAAGTTGAATTGCATAAAGTTGATGCAATGCAGTCTTTTGCACAAAGCCTAACTTGTCGTCGAATAGTATTACTTAACTATTTTGGTGAACAAAGGCATGAGCCTTGTAATAACTGTGATATTTGCCTTTATCCTCCGGAACATTATGATGGTTTGGTGGATGCACAAAAGGTATTATCCTGCATTTATCGTGTTGAACAGCGTTTTGGTGCACAATATGTTGCTGAAATTTTACGGGGTTCTAACAGAGCCAAAATTAAAGAAAATGGCCATGATCGTTTATCTGTATATGGTATTGGAAAAGATCATTCGATAGATTATTGGTTAAGCATAATTAGACAATTAATTTATCATGGGTATCTAATTCAAAATTTTGCCGCTCATAATACACTTCAATTAACTGAAGATGCTCGACAAATATTAAAAGGTGAAATTGCCTTATCTTTGGCTAAACCTAGGCTTGAAGTAGTTAAGAAAAGCCGCTTAAATCGTTATGCTCGGGCGATTAATTTAACTACGATTCTATCTTATGAAGAGCGTATTTTATTTGGTAACCTTAAAAAATTACGAAAAAATATTGCTGATGATGAAAATGTACCTCCTTATATTATTTTCAGTGATGCCACATTACTTGAAATGGTTCAAACTACGCCAGAAAGCAAACAACAATTACTCAATATTACTGGTGTAGGTAAAATAAAATTAGAAAAATATGGTAATTTATTTTTAGATAAAATTAATGATTTTATATTAAAAAATAGCTAATATTAATCAAGTCTAATTTAGGACAAATTAATAATATGAGCGCTTCTTTGAAGTATTAGATAATAAATAACATAACAAATGGAAGTGCATATTATATGAATGTAAATAGGCTCATCGTTAGAAAAAATCAGTAAATTTATGGGATATAATTCTTATATTAAAAGGCAAATTTAATTATTATAATTTTGTATCTGTTCTATATTAAAAACTTAAAAAAACCTTATATTTAAATTCGTTGAAAGAATAAACTATAAGGTTTTATAAACTGTAAAATAGATGTTTAGCTTAATTTATTAGCTAAATCTTTTAAAAAGATCGTGCAATTTTAACTATAACAATAATATCTGGTTTTTCTTTGCTTTCTGCTAGCTCTTTAGGCAATATTGGCAATTGTTCATGCCAATGTCCCATAAAACGCACATTTTTAAAAGTTGCAGAAAAATACTCTCTTAATGCTCGAGAAAAAGAATCACCAATAACCCATACTTTTTTATCAATAGGTGCTAAAGAGTTAATACAATCTTCATTATTTCCAAAAGATATATGTGTAAAGCCTATATAAGTACATTTAACATCTTGAGGTAAATTAAAAGAAACTTTAAAATTATCATCATTATGAAAGGTTAAATCTTTCTTTTTTAATCCAGCAATATCAGCAATGTCACCATATTTACTATCAATTAATGTAAATTTGACATCAATAAGAGGGATGCCAAGCTCTTTTAAAAAGCCAGTATAGGCAATATAAGCACCTTTTGAATTCCAATGTGAATCAGTGCGATGGTAAATAAAATTTTCATTTTCTTTAGCTGCAACTGATAAATCAGGCTCTGAATCATAAATGATTAAATTTTTATTTTTACGTAATTCAGTAAGAAAGAAGTCTATATACCTTACTTTAGATAAATGAATCTGATCAGGTAAATATTCTGGGTAAATTCTAGCTTTATCTGCACCAATCAATAAGACAACTTTGGTGCCATATTTAGTGGCTTCCTTAGTAATATTGCCAAAAATTTTAGTTGATGCTTTGAGTTGCTTTTCTGTTGGTCTTATTGATAGCGTTAATTTTCTAATAATTTTTTCATTTTTATCGCCTAAAAATAGAAAATCATCTTTTCCCTGAACCCAACGAAGAGAGTTACCCCTATCAATGTTAAATCTTTCGACAAATATTTTGTCTGCAAATTTTGTGTATTTTTGAGTTTCATAAAAACAGAAAATAATTAACACAGGAATAAGGTAATAACAACAAAATGAAAATTTGAAACTCTTCTTATTTTTCCGGCAGGGTGTTTCTATGAAAAAATAACTCAATAAAGATAATATAAAAGTTGTAATAAGGACAGATAAGATTTCAATTGGCGTAGTTAAATCATCGATAATTAAGTACTGTTTCAACAAAGAGATAATTGGCCAATGCCATAAATAAAGCGAGTAAGATATCAGACCAATAAATACAAAAGGGCGATAAGATAACATTTTGAATAAAATAGTGTCTTTATCAGAAAAGTATAAAATTAAGGCTGAGCCAACAACTGGAATAACCGTTATAAAACTTGGAAAAAGAAAATCATTTGATATAAAGATAATTGAACATACGGTAATAGTAAATCCCATTAATGAAAAGAAATTTTTATAACAAGAATTTCCCTTTAAATTGCCAAGCCAGCTTGAATTGGTATTATTTTCAGTAGAGATAATGCCAACAATAGAGCCAATTAGCAGTTCACCAGCCCGACCGGTAAAGAGCGAATAATAATTTTGGCGGCTAAGATAATAATAATATGGTGAAATTTGCGCTAAGCAAAATGATAAAAAAGCGATCACACCTAAAACAAATAATACTTTATTTTTATTACATTTTATTTTTAGTAAAAAGAGTAAGATAAAAGGCAAAATGATATAGAACTGCTCTTCAACCGCTAAACTCCATGTATGCAGTATTGCCATATTGTCAGCGGAAAGGTCAAAATACCCACCTGTATTTTTGGCAAAAAAAACATTTTCCGCAAAATAAGTTGTAGATTTAACACTTTTCAAAAATATTTCAAATTCGTCTGGCGATAGTATATACCAAGCAAAGAAAGAAGAAGTAAATATCACTACAAAAAATACGGGTAAAATGCGATTAATTCGGCGTTGATAAAAATTTTTGAAAGTAAATTGGCTAGTTTGCATTTCAGTGTAGATTGTTTTTGTAATCAAGAATCCTGAAATAACAAAAAAAATGTCAACACCAATAAATCCACCTGGCAACCAAGCGTTATTTAAATGAAAAATGATGACAGATAAAACAGCTAAAGCTCTTAGTCCATCAATATCAGCTCTGTATTTAATGCTCATAAAAATACAACCATGTGAAAGTAAAATGAAAAAATCAGAAATTAAACAATATAAACTACACTTGTTTAAGTGCTATTTTATTTAAAAATAATTTTCTATAATTTTTTCATGAGGTTAAGTTTTTTGTTTAAGGGCTGATCTTATATAGGTTTGTCTTTAAAGTCAATGAAGAGAATTTAGTGTTACTAATATAAGATTGAAAAATTTGAAGCATAAACGATTAGAGTTGCATTCCTATAAATATTAAGAAGCTAATGCTCTTCACCTTTCAGATTAATTTGGTATTAACCGCTTGATGATAATTAAACATAAGAGTTATAAATTTTCTTAATTATTAAACAGATTAGGGAGAAGATTTATGAATTGGTTATCCTACATTAAAGACTATCTTGTTGGGTTATGATATGATCTGTATCAATTTATTAGCAATAAGCAATGGTGATTATGAGTTATCAAGTTTTAGCTCGCAAATGGCGACCAAAATCATTCTCTGAAGTGGTAGGACAACAACATGTTTTAAAAATTCTTTCAAATGCGCTTTCGCTTGGAAGAGTTCATCATGCTTATCTGTTCTCAGGAACCAGAGGTGTAGGAAAAACTTCAATTGCTCGTTTATTAGCAAAAGGATTAAATTGTGAAAGCGGTATAACGGCAACACCATGTGGTACTTGTGATAATTGTCGCGATATCGAATTAGGGCGATTTGTTGATTTACTCGAAATTGACGCAGCTTCACGTACAAAAGTTGAGGATACTCGAGAAATTCTTGATAATATTCAATACTTACCAACTAAAGGGCGCTTTAAAGTTTATTTAATAGACGAAGTTCATATGCTATCGCGTAGCAGCTTCAATGCATTACTTAAAACGCTAGAAGAACCCCCAGAGCATGTTAAGTTTTTGTTAGCAACGACAGATCCGCAAAAATTGCCAATTACTATTTTGTCTCGTTGTTTACACTTACATCTGAATGTATTGGACACTACACTTATTGAACGTCAACTTACTCATGTTCTAACGTTAGAACAAATTGAACATGACCCAAAATCTGTGCATTTATTGGCTAAAGCAGCTAATGGAAGTATGCGTGATGCTTTAAGTTTGACAGATCAAGCCATCGCCCTAGGAAATGGCAAAGTTGATGTAATATCAGTTACCGTTATGTTAGGTACACTAGATAAATCTATACCGTTTTCGATAGTTGAGGCGCTTTATCAAAGTGATGGTAATGCATTAATGCAGCAAATTGAAGCTGCAGCTAGGCAAGGTGCAGATTGGGATAATTTATTAGCAGAGACTATTACATTATTACATCAAATAGCATTATTACAAGTAGTACCAACTGCTTTAGGTGACTATACTGATAACGAAGAACGTATTCGTTATCTAGCACAATATATGGCGCCAAATGATGTTCAATTGTTTTATCAAATTTTGCTAATGGGAAGAAAAGAACTAGCTTTTGCACCAGATAAGAAAATTGGTGTTGAAATGAGCTTTCTTCGAGCTTTGGCTTTTATACCAAAGGCGGTTGATTTAGTTGAGATGCCAACCTCTTCCTCAGTAACAAAAGATGCACAACCACAAAAACAATTGCATACAGCAAAAACAAATGTCGCAACACCAATAAAACAACCAGTTAAAGTTAATATTGGTTCGTCTACAATAAAGGATGAATTGCTTTATCAAGTACCTCAACCAATGGAGTCCGGTACAACTGACAAACAACAGCATCAAGCAAAACAAAAAAATGTGCTGAATGTTGATTCAAATGAAGAAAAACAAGAGCTGCAAGCGCCAGATGATGTTTCATCTATAACTAAAAGTATTTTAGAAATGCGTATGCAATTGATAAAAGAGGAACAAAATCCAAAAAAGCCTGAATCGGTTGAGCAAACTCAACCACAACCACAACCACAACCACAACATCTTAATGTAAGCGAATCACTAAGCCAGAAAAATGGCATCTCAAAAGTTATAGATAATGTCAATAAACTTGATAATATTCAACATAATAATGAAGAGGAAATTACAGCTGAGAACTATCAATGGCAATCTCGTGGTTTAGTTGAAGTTAAAGATGATTTACTTATTAATACTAAAACATTTCGTGAGTCGCTAAATGGTGATAAAACCCCTGAAATGTTAAAAAAATTAATTGATGAAATGGCAAAAAAAGATGCATGGTGCGCTGAAATTGAGCAGTTAGACTTACCACCATTAATTAAGCAGATCGTCATTAACTCATTTATTGAGCAAATAGATAGTAATAATATTGTTTTACATACGCGATCATCTGTAAAACACCTAATTAATTCAGTAAATAATGTTGCTAAAGTTGAAAAAGCATTAGCCAAGTATCGACAATGTACATTAAATGTGAAAATTATTATAGATGATAACCAAACGAATAAAACCCCTTTAGAAATGCGTGAAGACTTATACCAACAAAAAGTATTCCAAGCAAAAGCCACAATAAATAGCGATCCAAAAGTAGCACTGATTTGTCAATATTTTGAAGCCAAGATTGATGAAGCTAGTATTCGTCCTGTATAATTATGGGCTAAATATATTTAATAATGAGGAAGAATTATGTTTTCAGGTGGTAAAGGTGGTTTGGGCAATTTAATGAAACAAGCTCAACAAATGCAAGCAAAAATGCAACAAGCTCAAGAAGAAATTGCTAAATTAGAAGTTACTGGCGAATCAGGTGCAGGTTTAGTTAAAGTTACTATAAATGGGGCTCATAACTGTAAACGTGTTGAAATTGATCCTTCTTTAGTTTCCGAAGATGATAAAGAAATGTTAGAAGATCTTATTGCAGCAGCCTTTAATGATGCTACTCGCCGTTTAGACGAATCACAAAAAGAAAAAATGGCACAAGTAACTGGTGGAATGCAATTACCACCAGGTTTTAAAATGCCATTTTAATTATCAATTATTTAAAATATGTTAATGTTTTAAATAGGGCGTCGACTCTATTATTAATTGAAAAAGAGCGGAAATTCAAAAGAGCTTAATTTTCGCTTATTAATTCAAGGTTATTTCCCAATAAAAATAAAATCATTTACTACTTTTCCTTATTGTAAGTAATAACATTCCACTTTTTTGAATATATTACATAAATCATAGATCTCAATTTTAGCTCAACATTTTGACTGTCTATTTATACAGTTTTTCTTTATTATTTTTATTCTATCAGGTAAACTAACTAACTAACATTAGTTTTAATGTAAATTGTCAATTAGCATCATCAAAAATTCAACTTTTATGCTGCTATGTCATAATGACATTTGAATTTAAATTATTATTGGCGATTTTTGAAAGCAACATAAATTGTACTGAGGATACATTGTGATAGGTCGTTTACGCGGAACAATTATAGAAAAGCAACCCCCTAAAGTACTGATTGAAGTCGGAGGAGTAGGTTATAATGTTTTTATGCCTATGACTTGTTTTTATGAGTTACCTAATAATGGTCAAGAAGTAATGGTATTAACTCATTTTATTGTTCGTGAAGATGCACAGCTATTATATGGTTTTAATCATGAACAAGAACGTGAATTGTTTCGTGAATTGATAAAAGTGAATGGTGTTGGTCCCAAATTAGCTTTAGCTATTTTATCAGGGATGTCTGCTCAACAATTTATTAATGCCGTAGAACAAAGTGAAATAAAAACACTCGTTAAATTACCTGGGGTTGGTACAAAAACCGCAGAACGATTAATTGTTGAGATGAAAGATCGGGTCAAACGTTTAGGTGAAGAGTTATCTGTCACTAATATGATCATTGAGACAGGCGAACACAAAAAATCATCCAACCAAATTGAAAGTGAAGCAATTTCGGCATTAATCGCATTAGGTTATAAACCGCAAGAAGCTAGCCGTATCATTAGTAAAGTCATCAGTCATGATATGGATTGTGAAACACTCATTCGTGAAGCATTAAAATCGGCGTTATAAAATAAGGATTAAGTATGATTGAAGCGGATCGTTTGATTGCACCACAAGTTCAAAAAGAAGAAGAATCGCTAGATCGTGCGATTCGTCCTAAATATTTGGATGAATATATTGGCCAACCTCAAGTGCGAGAGCAAATGAAAATCTTCATTCAAGCAGCAAAACAACGTAAAGATGCACTTGACCATGTATTAATTTTTGGACCTCCAGGATTGGGTAAAACCACTTTAGCTAATATAGTTGCCAACGAAATGAACGTTAATTTACGCACTACTTCAGGCCCTGTACTTGAAAAAGCCGGTGATTTAGCTGCTATGTTAACAAATCTCGAACCAAATGATGTGCTTTTTATTGATGAGATTCACCGACTTTCCCCAGTTGTAGAAGAAATTTTATATCCAGCTATGGAAGATTATCAATTAGATATTATGATTGGCGAGGGGCCAGCTGCACGTTCGATTAAAATAGATCTTCCACCGTTTACGTTAATTGGAGCTACAACAAGAGCAGGTTCACTAACCTCGCCACTTAGGGATCGTTTTGGTATTGTGCAACGTCTTGAATTTTATCGAGTTGAAGATTTGGAATATATTGTGAGCCGTAGCGCTAAATTTTTAGGTATGGATTTATCAGATAAAGGCGCACATTTAATTGCTAAACGTTCACGAGGAACCCCTCGAATTGCCAATCGCTTATTACGTCGAGTAAGAGATTATGCGGATGTTAAATCAAAGGGAATCATTGATGAGAAAATAGCAATGCTAGCACTTGATATGCTTGATGTTGATAATGAAGGTTTTGACTACATGGATCGCAAATTATTACTTGCAATTATTGAAAAATTTATGGGTGGTCCTGTTGGTTTAGATAATATTGCTGCAGCTATTGGTGAAGAACGTGAAACAATAGAAGACGTGCTTGAACCATTTTTAATTCAACAAGGTTATATTCAAAGAACCCCTCGAGGTAGAATTGCAACGCCACATGCCTACCGTCATTTTGGGATTATTCAAGACAATTAATTATAAATAAGAACACATAAATATAAAAAGCGTAATGATTATGTTATTACGCTTTTTGCTCTCAAATTAGAGTTAATCTAATTCCTTTCCTGTAAAAACCCTACTAAATAAATCAGTACTTAAATAACGTTCACCAGAAGATGGTAAAATAACTACAATCATTTTATTAGCATTTTCGGGTAATTTTGCTAAGCGATGGGCTGCAAAAACGGCTGCACCAGACGAGATTCCTGCTAATATGCCTTCTTTTTCCATTAATTCACGAGCTGTTTCGATAGCCTCTTCGTCCGATATCCTTTCAACCCGATCAATTAAACTTAAATCAAGATTTGCAGGAATAAAACCAGCTCCAATACCTTGAATCTTATGCGGACCTGGTTTAATCGGCTTGCCTGTTAGCGCTTGGGTAATTACTGGTGAATTGGTTGGCTCAACAGCAACTGCAGTTATAGCCTTACCCTGCACATTTTTAATATAACGTGTAACGCCAGTAAATGTGCCGCCCGTTCCTACGCCTGCGATAAAAATATCGATTTGACCATCGGTGTCTTGCCATATTTCCGGACCGGTTGTTTTTTCGTGTATTTCAGGATTGGCTGGATTACTAAATTGTTGCAGCATGATGTTTTTTTTAGGATTGCTAGCAACAATTTCTTCGGCTTTTTCAATAGCACCTTTCATGCCCTTTGCTGCTTCGGTTAATACAAGGTTAGCGCCAAGTGCTTTAAGGAGTTTTCTACGTTCTATACTCATACTTTCTGGCATAGCTAAAGTTAATTTATAACCTCGAGCTGCGGCAACGGCCGCAAGCGCAATACCTGTATTGCCGCTTGTTGGCTCGATTAATTTGACATTTGATGTTAACAAACCACGTTTTTCGGCGTCCCAAATCATGTTTGATGCAATACGACATTTCACACTAAAACTTGGATTACGCGATTCAATTTTAGCTAAGATATTACCACGACCAAAATGTTTTAAGCGAACAAGTGGAGTATGGCCGATAGTTTGTGAGTTATCATCAAATATTATACTCATAAAAGAATCCTTAATAAGTGGCTTTAAATAGGGTAGCACAGAGTTATGATAGCTAATAATACTAACATTATAAATATAACCCAAAAAGATGATACTAACTAATACTTATAATATTCATTTAAGAGATAAAAATTAATTTTTTAAATACCAAAAAATAAATGAAAAAAAGTAGCCGTGAATTTTACAGATTAATGTCTTATTACGAGATTAACTGGCTTAAATAGATTAAAATGCTATATTAATTCAAAAACATCATTGCCTTCGATAAATATATAAAATATGTTTTAAATATTTAAAAAGGAACCATCAAAAGTGAAAGAAAATTATAAATATACAACATTTGCATTTTTGATTAGTCACATTCAAAAACAGATTTAGACCGTAATATTTTAAAAAGCTAAATACTAATATCACTTTCTATTTCTAATTCAATTTTTCTTATTGCTTGCTCACAACGGTAAATTCGGTTATCAAGTGAAGCAATTTTAACAGGATCGGTAAATTCAGGAGAAAGTTCCAATTCAAATTTCATTTCTTGTAATCGTCGTAAATAATCTAAATGACGTGAATGTTTTTCATAAAGTGTTTCTTTTATAAAGGAATCTTGTTCTTTTTTACGCAATTGATGAGTTGCTAATTCACGGGTTAAAGCAGTAATTTGATTAACTAATGTTTCGGATAAAAAAGTAATCTGCTCAATTTTTTGTGACATTACATGATGAACTAAAGATAGATAAGTTTGCTTAATTTTTTCAAGATAGAACGCATTATCAGTAACTATTTTACTCGTATGAAATAAATGCTCATCAAAATAATGTTCTTGATATTGCTTTTGTTCTGATAAAGTAATTTGTTGTTCAAGCATATCAATTTGTGTTTTAAGTCGATTTAATAAATTTGGCATTATTTTTAATCTTATGAATTAAGTGATGTATTGTCATCTTCACCAAAATAACTTCCCAAATGAATTTTGGATAGATTAATGAGTTTCATAAATGCTTCAAAAGTTAGTTTATCAGCAGTATTTTTATTCTTAACTAATATCTTTCTTTCAATAAGTTTTAGTTCAATACGATTATAGCAATCGACTAAATTAAGTGGTAAAGGCGAATGTGCACGTTTACCAAGCCAAAAAATACCTTGCAAGGGTAGGCTTATGGAAAATAATATTGTAATTACTGTAACAGCTAATTGTGCAGGTAAATAGTATTGCCATACTAATAAACCAATAATAATAGGTGGTAAATATTTTTTTGCGGTTTTTATGTAGTTAATGATTTTTAATTCCGGAAACGAATAAATGAGCTCTTTATCTTTAGGGCAAAGCTGCATATACCGTTGTCCAAGCTTAAAAGTATTAACTAAATTCATATGTAGGGGATTCCTCGACATTCACTTGTTATTGTCTTAAAATAACGCCATCCAAATTGGAGACTCTTTTTATTTTATCTTAAAATATAAGATATCAGAAGTCACCTTCGTGTAATCACATCGATTTAAATCATGTGTTGAGTTACCAATTTTGATTGGTATATATCTTTTTTATTCAAATTATAGGAATTACTATGTCATCAAGTAATAACGCTCTTGTTCTTAATTGCGGAAGCTCATCATTAAAATTTGCCATTATAAACCCTGAAAACGGTGATGAATTTCTTTCTGGATTAGCCGAATGTTTTAACCTTCCTGATGCACGTATTAAGTGGAAACTTGACGGTGTTAAAGGTGAAGCATCTTTAGGTGCAGGCGCTGCACATAGTGAAGCAATTAAATTTATTGTTGATAGTATCTTCCCACAAAAACCAGAATTATTAGATAGTATTAAGTCTATTGGACACCGAATTGTTCATGGTGGCGAAAAATACACTCAATCAGTTGTAATTGATGATTCAGTATTAAAAGGTATTGAAGATGCAGCAGCATTCGCACCTTTACATAACCCAGCGCATTTAATTGGTATTCGTGAAGCGTTTGCTGCATTTCCACATTTAAAAACTAAAAATGTTGCTGTTTTTGATACTGCATTCCATACAACAATGCCAAAAGAAGCTTATTTATATGCTATTCCAAACGAATTATACACAAAACATGGTATTCGTCGTTATGGTGCACATGGCACTAGCCATTATTACGTTAGCCGTGAAGCTGCAAGATTATTAAATAAACCAGTTGAAGAAACTAATGTTATTACTTGTCATTTAGGTAATGGTGCATCAATTACAGCTGTTAAAAATGGTGAATGTGTTGAAACTTCAATGGGATTAACGCCACTTGAAGGTTTAGTGATGGGAACACGTAGTGGTGATATCGATCCTGCTATTATGTTCTTCTTACATGACAATTTAAAAATGTCTGTTGGTGATATTAATAATCTTTTAAATAAAAAATCGGGTTTATTAGGTTTAACAGGGGTAAGCAGCGATTGCCGTTATGTCACTGATAATTATGAAACAGATGAAAATGCTAAAAATGCGTTAGATGTTTTTGTTCATCGTTTAGTGAAATATATCGGTGGTTATGCAATGTTATTAGATGGACGTTTAGATGCCATTATCTTTACCGGTGGTATTGGTGAAAACTCTGAAGAAGTTCGTCGTATGGCATTACAAAAATTAAGTATTCTTGGTTTTGAACTTGATCAAGAACGTAACCTTGCTGCACGTTTCGGTCAAGGTGGAACAATTACTAAAGATGGCTCAGCAATTGCAATGGTGATTCCTACCAATGAAGAACTCGTTATTGCTCAAGATGCTGCACGCTTAACTGCTTAAAAAACAATTAAAACCGCCTAATGGCGGTTTGTTTTTATTTAATAAAGAATTAAGAGGAAATTAATTATGTCTCGTACAATTATGCTCATTCCAACTGGTACCAATGTGGGGTTAACAGGTGTGAGTCTTGGTGTTATTCGAGCTATGGAGCGTCAAGGTATAAACTTAAATGTATTTAAGCCAGTTGCACAACCAAGAGCCGGAGGGGATGCACCAGACAACACAACAACCTTAGTGAGCAATAACACATCAATTCCAACGCTTAAACCACTAAAAATGAGCCATGTTGAAAACCTATTAGGGCTAAATCAACAAGACGTATTAATGGAAGAAATCGTGGCGCTGTATGCTGAAAACACCAAAGGTGCAGATGTTGTTTTAGTTGAAGGTATTGTGCCAACTTCGGATTACCCTTTTGCAAATGAACTCAATAATAACATTGCTAAAACACTGGGTGCTGAAATTATTTTTGTTGTTAACATGGGGAAAGATACACCAGAACAACTCAAAGATCGTATTGAAATTGCACGTTCTAACTTTGGTGGTATCAAAAATGAAAAAATTGTGGGTATGATTGTAAACAAAGTTAACGCCCCAGTTGAAGAACAAAACCTTGCTCGCCCGGATGTTGCCGAAATTTATCATACCCCTAAATTCGATGATAAAAAAATCACTATCGAGGATTTAAATAAACATAGTCCATTGCCAGTTCTGGGGTGTATTCCTTGGAATATGGATTTAAGTGCTTGCCGTTCTATTGACATTGCAAAACATTTTGGTGAAAAAATTATTAATGAAGGTGACATCAAAAACCGCCGCATCAAACATATATCTTTCTGTTCTCGTAGTGTGCCAAATATCATTAGTCATCTTCAACCAAATGCATTATTAGTGACGTCTGCTGATCGTGCTGATGTATTAGTGACTATCAGTTTAGCAGCCATGAATGGTATGGCAATTGGTGGTGTGCTTTTAACTGGTGGCTATGAAATCGATGAAAAAATCGCAAAATTATGTCAACCAGCTTTTGATACAGGCTTACCGGTATTTACCGTGCAAACAAATACTTTCCAAACTTCTATTAATTTACAGCAATTCAATTTAGAAATTCCTGTTGATGATAAAGAGCGTATGGAAAATACCCAAAATTATGTCGCTGATCATATTGATATTAATTGGGTGAAATCATTAAATGAAGTTGTAGCTTCTGCTCGTCGCTTGTCTCCTCCTGCATTCCGTTATCAATTAACTGAACTTGCACGTAATGCGAAAAAAGTAGTGGTATTACCAGAAGGTGACGAACCAAGAACAGTTAAAGCAGCAGCAATTTGTGCTGAACGTAACATTGCAAAATGTGTACTAATTGGTAATCCTGATGAAGTACGTAAAGTAGCTGCTTCACAAGGTGTAACTTTAGGCTCTGGTGTTGAAATTGTCGATCCTGAAAATATCCGTGAAAAATATGTTCCTCGTCTAGTTGAATTACGTAAAAACAAAGGTATGACCGAAGTGATTGCTCGTGAGCAATTAGCTGATAATGTGGTACTTGGTACAATGATGCTTGAAGCTAATGAAGTTGATGGCTTAGTATCAGGTGCTGTACATACAACTGCTAATACTATACGTCCACCATTGCAACTAATTAAAACTGCGCCGGGTAGCTCACTTGTTTCATCGGTATTTTTTATGTTAATGCCTGATCAAGTTTATATTTATGGTGACTGTGCGATCAACCCAGATCCAACGGCACAAGAACTGGCAGAAATTGCAATTCAATCAGCTGATACCGCCATTGCTTTTGGTATTGAGCCACGTGTTGCTATGATCTCTTATTCAACAGGTAGTTCAGGTCAAGGTGCTGATGTTGAAAAAGTTAAAGAAGCAACTCGTATTGCTCAAGAAAAACGCCCAGATTTAATGATCGATGGTCCATTACAATATGATGCAGCGGTAATGCCTGATGTAGCAAAATCGAAAGCACCAAATTCGCAAGTTGCAGGTAAAGCGACTGTATTTATCTTCCCTGATCTTAATACCGGTAATACAACTTATAAAGCAGTACAACGCTCAGCGGATCTTGTTTCAATTGGTCCAATGCTACAAGGTATGCGTAAACCCGTTAATGACTTATCTCGAGGTGCATTAGTTGATGATATTGTCTACACGATTGCTTTAACAGCAATTCAATCTGCACAAGAGCAAAATGCTAATAATTAATTTTGTCTAATATCAATAAGGGGGAGTAAAATCCCTCCTTTTTCAATGTAGACTTACCTAACACATTATTCAAATCCGAAATAGCTAAAAAACTCTCGATTTTAAACTCAATAAATAAAGTAACCATTCTATTTTCAAATCAATTAGTTAATAAATTAACGCTTCTTTAAATTTAATTATATATTATTCAAATAGTTATATTTAATTTTATTGAGCCTATCAAAAAAAGGGCATTTTAAAAATATTCTTTTGAATATTTTATTGGCAATGTACTTTTATACTTCAATAAAACAACCAGTTAATCAAGAAATGTAAAATCTTATTAATAAAAAAACATAATTTGATGAAATTTTGTTAATTAAGTAATATAATTGTTAATTATTTTTAATAAAGGTAAAAGTGTATGGGCGATTTTAATCAAACAGGTGATAGAATCATTGCACCAAGTATATATCCTGAGACGCTATGGAGTGAAGCTGAGGTATTAGGCGCCATGATTTGGTTATGGAATCAAAATCCAGATTATAAAAAAGCCGCACTTGATTCAGCTCTAGACGTTTTACAACCCATAATTCGCTCTAAAAACTTTGCGTTAATTGTTCATAATAATAAGCCTTTAGGTTACATGAATTGGGCTTATTTTAATCGCCAAGAAGAGCAACAATACCTCAATAAAGAACTGCCTTATACCCAGTTTGTTCATTGCAATCAATTAAATAAATCCAAACGACTATGGATACTCTCCTTTTACTGTCCGTTTGGATTACGTGATGTCTTTTTAACGAAATCAATCTGTAAAAAAGTACTAAAAAATAATCTTTGTTATTTCGGCTATCACAAATCTAAAAATAAGACAGTCATTAAAAAAGTTCAATGTTGAGTTTTCCAAATTAATTATGATTTATAGCTAATTAGTTTTTATGTGATTGTTTTCATTGTGTAAAAATAAATATGTGATATCGCTAAGTTTTATCACTCATTAAAGGTAATAATTATGAATAAAGTCTACCAAACAAAATTTAATATTGTTACTGGTATTACAATAGCATGTTCTGAATTAGTTCGCAGAGCTTGTAAATCAACGACCACATTTACATGCCTCGTTACTTCAGCTTTAATGATTCCAACTTCTGCATTTGCTTTAGATTGTACAGCAAATGCTGATGGTTCATATTTAGTAGGTCAAAACAGTCCTAGCTGTAATAATATTAAAGTCGCTACCGTAACTCAATCTGGTAATGCTAGTTTTTATATCCTAACAAGAAGTAAACTACATGAAAAACTTAATGTCGGGGATACAGTTTTAACTGCAAATGTTAATGGAGATTATACTGGATTAGCGAATCAATATGCTAGCGGTGGTTCTGGAAGTTCAATTAACGCAGGTGACTTAAATTTTACTATTGTAAATAATGGTAACTCTATTGGGCTTGCAACATATCATAATGTTGATATAACGGCCAAAAATGTCGAATTAAATGTAACGAACGATTATACTCGAGGTAGTAATTTAAGTGGTAATATTGCATCTTATAGCCTATTGGCAGGTTCGGCTGTAAATTCCGGAGAAATAAACACTTATAACGGAAAATACAGTACAATTACTGTCGATAAATTAAAAATTAATCAAGCAGTAAAAGGCGGCAAAACCCAACCAATTTTAAATAATGGTATTCGAGCTATTCAAGGTGCTTACGATAACTCAGGTAATGGTTCAGCCGGTCAAGTTATAATCAATGATAATTTAGATATGACATTGACAGGGAATCGTTCTATTGGGATTTACATCTCAGGTAACCCTACTAATCATGATACAGCCGATAAAGTTGGTGCGGATGGTCAATTGACGCCCAAAGTAATATTAAAAGGTGAAAAAAATACAATTACCATAAATAAAAGCAGCGAAAAATCGACATTAAAATGGGATAGCTCTGCAATAAAATTAGGAAAAACACGTAACACTGGTGAAGGTGCGGGTATTTTAGAGTCGTATGGAGAATTGACGATTGATACAACCAATGCTCTAGAGGGTAGTGGTATCAAAATGGTCCGCAATTCATTGATAAAAGCGGATTATGAAAATAGTTCAACTATTATCAAAACAGGAGGTTATGCACTTGAAATTGGTACACATGACGATGCCACTTTAGGCGGACAGCTTGAACAGGCCGCATCGCATGGTGTGAAAGCTAGTTTTAAAAATGCAATATTCACAACAACTGGTACCAGTGCAGATCCTGTAGTAAATGGTTCTATAGGTCGTAAAGATTTAATATTTGTCGATCAAGGGCAAGTTGATACGGTTTTATCCTTTACTGGTGACAAAACAAATCTTACTGCAAATGATGCAGGCTATATTATTAACGTAAGTGGTAATTACACTGCACCTAATTATCAATTCTTTTCTAACACTTATGATTCTAATGGAGCTGAACTTGGGCACGATGCATATCAAGGATCATCAGTCACATTTAATGCTTCGGGTAAAGGTAGCATGACTGGATTAGTCTATAAAGGTTTAGTAAAAGTCGAAGAAGGTGAGGTTTTAGATACCAATGTAAATACTGTACTTAATATTAATTTAAATGATAATTTTACATGGAATTTGAAACCAAATGATACAAACAACATAGCAAAATTTGATAAGGTTGAGCTGAACAATGGCGCAACAATTAATGGTGCTTTTGATGATGCAGGTGGCAATGAATTTATATTACAAGGGGATGTCATAAATAATGGCGGTATTATTAACTTGGATAACCATTCACATGGAAAATATAATGACATTTTAACTATTGATGGTAATTATAGCGCTTCTGGCAATGCAATAATTAAAATAAATACGCTGTGGAATAACCCAAGTGTAATGTATAGCACTAATTCGCAATCAGATATGTTAAAAATTACAGGTACGGCAATTGGAGTAACAAAAGTTATTCCGGTAAATTCGGCTGGAAAAGAAAATATTATTGACGGAAATATTCAGCAAATCACAAGTATCATTAATTCAGTGCCAGTAATTTATGTTGGGGAAAGTAGCAATGAGCAAGCTTTTCAAGGCGTTGCACACACTAGTGGTGCAACTGAGGTACAATTAGCAAAACGTACAACTGCAAATGGAGATGAATATTACTGGACAATGGAATCAGGCAATCCAACACCATTAATCCCTATAATACCACCTGAGCTACCGACATCACCAATATTTCCAATGCCGATAGTGCCATTAACACCACAAATTGATCTGGCTGAGCCTAAACCGATTTTATCAAGTCCAGTTGCTGGTTATGTTGCTATGCCAAGAGTCAATCAAGAACAAGGACTTTTAAGCATTGGAACATTACATGAACGCCGTGGACAAGATATAAAATTTGATTCTGTCAATTATAATAGCAATGAATACGCAGGAGAAACATGGGGAAGAATATTAGGCAAACACCTTAAACAAAATGGGAAAGATCGCTTAAATTATGATACAGATATATATGGAATCCAATTTGGGCATGACTTAATTAACGAAGTTTACGAAAATGGAGGTCATAATCATGTTGGTATGTATTTAGCCTATAGTAAGGCTTATACTGATTTTTCTGACAAATATCGAGCTGAAAACGGAAGACTTTCTCATAATAAACGGACAGGTAAAGGTAAATCAGAGTCAGTAAACTTAGGATTAACCAATACTTATTTTTCTACCGATAACAGCTATCTTGACTTAGTGGGGCAATTTTCCTACTTACGTAACAAATATGAAGCTAGAAATGGGAATAATCCTCATTCCCAAAATGGTTGGGGTATTGCTATCTCTGCCGAAGCAGGGCATGCTTTTACAATAAACCAAACGGATTTAAATCAAAATTATTGGTTAATTGAGCCTCAAGTTCAAATGGTGTATCAATATGTTGACTTAGATAGCTTTAAAGATAAATACAGAAAAGTGGATCAAAATGGTCAAGATCTACTTAGGGGGCGAATAGGGGTTCGGCTCGCTTATAATCAAAGCAAAGATCATCAAACAACAACACTTTATGCTATAGGTAATATTTGGCATGATTTTATCAAACCCAATGAGGCTGATATTGGTCGAGATAGTTTACGTGAAAAATATGCTAACACATGGGGTGAATTAGGGCTTGGAATCAAAGCTCCATTAGGTCAAAATATGTACTTATACGGCGATACTCGCTATGAACACGATTTTGGTAGTGCTAAACGTCAAGGTTATAGAGGAAATCTTGGTATAGAACATAAATGGTAATTCTGAATTAAAAATTTAAATCACGATTTAGTTTCAAATTGTTATCAATATTATACGTACGTAATGGCTTGTTAGGCATTGCGTACGTTTTTTATTCAGCATAGTTTCATTTGCTTTATTCAATTCTTTTGGGGTTAATTGAATGGATTTTGCTCGACTATCTTTAATTGAGCAAGAGCATTTTATATAACTTTTTTCTAAATTCTCTAATATTTGGGAAATTGTCATCACATCGATATTTGTTTTATTTGATACAATAACTTGTGTTATTTCGCCTGATCGCTGTGATAGATAAGCAAGCGTTGCACGCACTATAAATTGCGGATGAGTGATAGACTGTTTTTCAAGCAATTTTTGATATTCGTATGCCAGAACGAATAGTTTTCATAAAAACAAAACCAATAGATTCAGAATCAGTTTGGAATTGAGTTAAAAACTTATCGTCCTTTGTCATAATTTACCCTTCAACTAAACTATTTAATTTGTAAGCTTTATCAATAATATCATCTGAAATCTGTTTTATAAAATCATAGAATGCTTTCGTATCCATTTTTAGATCTGGTTTTAGAGAAATTTCTAATTTTAATGCATATTGATTATGTGATATTTCCATAATTTAATGTGAGAAAAACAGTAAACCTATTTCAGGCATATCAAATTATTCTGTAAATTCCTGCTTATCAATAATCTTTGATAAAGTCACTTCCATTTCTGGTATATTTTGTAATTTGAAAATACCTTTAGCCCCTGTTTTTAAGTCACCAAATATACGAAAGTCTTCAAGATCAGTTTCCCATAATTTTCTTAAATTAAGAGCAGTATAATATTGCAAATTGAATTGGTTTAGCCTTTGTTGGTAATATGAAACAAATTGAAATGGTATTCATGGGTCTCCTTTTAATAAGTTTACTTATTAATTAAGTAAAGAGAATTCAATTCTTTGATTTATTGACTTATTACAAGGTTAATTTGATGACCATGATATTGAATTTTGTAATAAGATGATTTCAAAATTATTAATAATATAAATATTTATCAATGTTTTTAATTAATGATCTCAATTTAATCGGTAAATGATACAATAGCATCCCAATTTTGTAATAGTTCATAGTTTAGGAATAAAATTGATGAAAAAAGACATCCACCAGCAACGTATTTTAATTCTTGATTTTGGTTCACAAGTTACTCAATTAATTGCTCGTAGAATTCGCGAAATCGGCGTGTATTGTGAACTTTGGCCGTGGGATGTATCAGAAGAAAAAATCAAACAATTTAATCCTAAAGGTATCATTTTATCAGGTAGTCCTGAAAGCACGACTGAACTAAACAGCCCACGAGCACCCGAATATGTCTTCAACGCAGGTGTGCCTGTATTAGGGATCTGTTATGGCATGCAAACTATGGCAATTCAAGTTGGTAAGGGCGGTCAAGTGACTGGATCTAACCAACGTGAATTTGGTTATGCTAAAGTGGATCTTGTTGGATCATCAAAATTAACTGATGGTATTTTTGATAGTGCAAGTGAACAAGGCGTTAATCAACTTGATGTTTGGATGAGCCACGGTGATAAAGTAACAGCATTGCCTGATAGTTTCACACTGATTGGGCGTACTGAAACTTGCCCATTTGCTATTATGGCTAATGACGAAAAACAATTTTATGGCGTTCAATTTCATCCAGAAGTAACTCATACTGTAAAAGGTTTCGAGTTATTGCAACGTTTTGTGATTGATATTTGTCACTGTGAAAAGCTCTGGACACCATCTTCAATTATTACCGATGCTATTGCTCGAATTAAAGAACAGGTTGGCAATGACAAAGTATTACTTGGCTTATCAGGAGGGGTTGATTCTTCTGTTACAGCATTGTTATTACACCAAGCTATCGGAGATCAATTAACTTGTGTATTTGTTGATCATGGTTTGTTACGCTTGAACGAAGCTCAACAAGTTATGGATATGTTTGGTAATAAATTTGGCTTAAATATCATAGCTGTAAATGCTGAAGAGCGCTTTTTAGCTGCACTAAAAGGTGAAGCAGATCCTGAAGCAAAACGTAAAATTATTGGGCGTGAATTTGTTGCTGTATTTGATGAAGAGGCGGCAAAATTAAAAGATGTAAAATGGTTAGCTCAAGGTACTATCTATCCTGATGTCATTGAATCGGCAGCAGCTGACACAGGTAAGGCACATGTGATTAAATCACACCATAATGTAGGCGGATTACCCGAAAATATGAAAATGGGCTTGGTTGAGCCACTGCGTGAACTGTTTAAAGACGAAGTACGCAAAGTCGGTTTAGAACTTGGCTTACCTTACGACATGCTTTATCGCCATCCATTCCCTGGTCCCGGCTTAGGTGTTCGAATACTTGGTGAAGTAAAAAAAGAGTATTGCGACTTACTACGTAGAGCCGATGCTATCTTCATTGAAGAGCTTTACAAAGCCGAGCTATATCACAAAGTCAGCCAAGCCTTTACCGTATTCTTGCCTGTACGCTCAGTTGGTGTCATGGGGGATGGTCGAAAATATGATTGGGTTGTTTCACTGCGAGCTGTTGAAACGGTTGACTTTATGACTGCTCATTGGGCTCACTTACCATATGAATTTCTTGGTCGAGTTTCTAATCGCATTATTAATGAAGTTAACGGCATATCCCGTGTTGTGTATGATATAAGCGGAAAACCGCCAGCAACCATTGAGTGGGAATAAAAGCACTAACAACGAAATAAATTATTAACATTTATTAAAGCCGGTGGTATCACAGTATCGCTGGTTTTAGATCTTCCTGCAATGATTAACGTTATAACTCCTTTAACAAATGATAATTTTATTGTTGTTTGTGTATCAAATAAATTTGCTTGATTATTAATTCCGTTGAAAATCATTCAATATTTGATTTTCTTTTCATAGTGATAAAAACAGAACTTGGCAAAACGCACCAAAAAGTCAATTAATTTACGATTACGAAATCCATCATACCCAATAATAAAGTCGAATTTCTACAACAAAATGGTTGATTAATTACTCAAAAAAAGTTATTTTAACGACTTTTTAAACATTAACTGTTAATGTATTTACATTCACTAACATTGATTGTTTACGCATCAAAAATAAATAATATTTAGAATTTGGATATTGCATTAGTAAGGAATATAAATGTCTTTTTCGGGTTTAATTTCAACTGGGTTAGATGCTCTTTCTTCAGCAGTACCTCATAATCGTTACTCCCTTAAATTGAATGAACTGAATATAACCGAATCAATTTCAGTTGATGCTGTTGCCATTGATGAACAGTTAAACCAACCTTGGCGTTATATTATCACCTTTACCAGTTGCAACCCTAACCGTGAGTTAATCACACAATGGCAAGAAAGTGATTTAGCCTTTATTCAACGACTATTGGCTGATGTTGGCATCAGCCTAGCGATCTGGATGTTCATGGTTGTGTAGAAAAGGGTAAATAATGATTTTTGAATTAAATAATACCAACAACTTATTTAAATACCGTTACTTATTGGTTGATAACATCGTCGTCCTTAACCCAGTTGAACCATTATCAAAAGAAGAGTTAATAGATCTATTTGGTGAAGACACCCCATTTGGCGAAAAAAAACTCACGCAAGTTTTACGTTCGGATTTAGATTATACAGAACAAAAACGGCTCCCCCTTGATAACAAGGTGATTATGCAAGCAACACAACTGGTTGAACAAGCTTATCAATTAGGCTTAACTGACGCTAACGATATTCAATTTTGGGTATTAAATGGCTTAAGGTACCAAACTGCATTTACTCAGCATCCTAACGTGCTTGAACAAATAGCCAAAGCGCAAAAAGAGCCGAGCACATTCTCAAAACACGTTATTAACGCCCAGATTCACCTTGAAATCTCATCACTTTCGATTAACGAATAACAAATAAGACAAGCAATAAAGGATGTAAGATGAAGAAAGCAGCAAACCTTGCGTTAGAAAATGTAATCCAAGCATCGGGCGCTTGCCCTGTCTGTGAACGAACTGGGCTACCGGTTTTTTTACTGCGTCAGGCTGTGATAAAAACAACGTCGAGTTTAACAAAAAAAGTCAACGCCACTTATCAAGAGTTAGCCGATTACGCTAAAAACTTAGATTTTAAAAACCGCATGCCAGAAGAGGCATTAGAATATTATAGCTATGTACTGCGTATTTTGCGTAAAGGTTATGTGTATGTGATGCAACAAAAAGGCGACGACATCCATAGCCGAATACTCCATGCGTATGAATGCATTGATGGGGCACTACGTTTAAGAAACTACCATGACCTGCCCAATACCGAGCCAAGACCTTTATCAAAAGCGTGTAACAAAGCTTGCCATTCTATTCCGGCATCGTTCATCAATCTTGATGATAAAAACTTTACGCAAGCTTGGGTGGCTTATTGTTCACGACCTTGGTCGAAAACAACCATTGATGATTACCTACAAGAACAAGATAGCCAAGCGCTATCCCGTTTTACCCAAATTGATATACAAAAACTCAAAGACTCACCGTCTGAGGCAACTGGCAACCGAGCCGTACCGTTTAAAGATATTTTTGGTAGTAGTTATCAGACTTACCAAGCAGAAAACAGCAAAGTACTGGAATTTCGTTTTGATGAGCATCTTGATAATTTTGAATCGGTACATGGGTTTACCCGTTTAAAAGACCAAAAATTAAAATATGTGCTACATACCAATCAATTATACCAAGGGGATAAACCGATATCCTGCGGCGTCGTGCTGGAAGACACTTTAGGCATTGCCGAAGAGCTCAACTCGCAACGGGTATCGCACCTGCATATGTTTAACGAAATACCGTTAACCGCAGAAGAAGTGAATTTAGCAGAAGAATTAATCGATGGTTTTGACGATTTAGACAAAGCAACAAAAATCTACGAACAACGAGCAAAAAACATGCTCCACACCATCAATCCTGCATTGAAAAGAAAATTTGATTATTATCAACCCGTGATGTTTAAAAAGCGGATAATTTTACAGCTAATGGAACAGTACCGAACTTCGATTGTAACTTCGTTTGATCATAAAATAGCAATTTTAGAACAAGAACATGAAAATTTAATAAAAAATAACCCTGAAGGGTATTCTATTACAGCTAGATCACAGGATATCACTAGAAAGGCATTAAGTATAAGCAAATTAAAATCGATGAAAGATGAAAAACTCAATGATTTTGATAGCTGTGTGGATCAAGGTAAAGTTGATACCTTTAAAGGGGAATTAGAATCCGCTTATCAAAAAGTGGTTGATTACCATAAAGAGTGGTCGCAGGACTATTTTACCTATGTCCGTTGGTTATTTGGCAAACAAGGGATTGTCTCGCAATTTAGCAAAACCAAACCCAAAAGTGTTAACACCAATCATTTTTGGCAACGTGAATTTGATTTCAGTACTGAAACGACGCAATTGGTGCACGCATCAGAAGTGGGCTCTATTTTAGTCGATACCACTCATTCCGAAATCAAACTCGATCAAGACAGCGCCCTGTGGGACGAGCTGCTCAGTAATCCTGAAAGTATCTATTACATTACCGAATATAATAACGCAAAAGGTATTGATCGTGACGAGCCTATCTACGTAGACTTAAAAACGAACGAATTAATAACACCAACCGACTGGTTATCAAAATCAACGGAGTTTATTGGTACTGTTTCTACTGCAATGGTAGAAAAAAAGAGGGATAAAGAGCTAAACAATAAAAAAATCGTATTAGAAAAAAACAAAGCCGAGTTGGAAGCTAAAATTGAACAAAATAAACAAAAAATTGACGAGCTTGAACAACAAAAAAAACAGATTCCAGTTAGTGATCCGGTAGCGCAAGAAAAACTCAGACGTGAAAAAAAGGTTTATGAAACGAAGCATAGGGAATTAAATAAAAACCTTGAAGTGGTAAATAACGAATTATCAAAGCTTGCTAGTTCAACACAACACACTCAAGTATCAACCCAATATAGTGAAAGTTTACTTAACCGCACGGCACTAAAAAAACAGGCAATACTGGCTAAAGACACCCTACTTAAACCGATAAAATCGCACTGGATGCGGCTAAATGCATTTGATGAACTTGCCAAACTAGGGGCGCTACCGGTTGAAATAAACGTGCAAATTAAACCAGAAAATATCGTAAAAATTCAAAATTTATTAACCCAAATGCATCGTGGTTTTTACAATCGTGGCGCCTATCACCCGCATGAGCTTGCCTTTTTAGAAAGTGTTGATATTGATGAAAAGCCAATTAAAACCAGCTCGGGCAAAATGCAAAAAGCGAAATTTACCCTATGCTTTCCTGATAAAGTCAGTAAAGCCTTATTTGTAGACTTTATTAATAGCACCAATGGCACATTAAGCCCATACAGCTTAAAACAATTTATGGAGCAAAAGTATAAAGATTATTTCAAATTAATCCATAAACAAAAAACACTGCTTGAAAACATAGAAAAAGTGAATCAAGGCAAAGCCTCAACCACTGAAGTATTAAGCAAAACCAGTGATAAAGCCCTAGAACAAGCAAAAGCTAAAATAAACGAAAAAATATCAAAAGCGGGTGGTGTGATAGACAAAGCGCAACATGAATTAGAAAGTATCTATAATGAGGTAGAACTACAAACCGCTAATCAAAACGCCAGAACAGGGAAAATAACTTTTGGTATCAATCTTGCGGTGAACGGTATATTAGGTACCCTGACCCTAATAAACATTAGCGATATGCTTAAAGAGTGGGATGAAGCAAAAGAAGGTAACGGTGAAACTAATCTAAAAGGGCAAATGCTTAAAGATCTGGTGTCACTGGTACTAACTGGCATCGACTTAACTAACCAATATAAAAATATCAAACTCAATATGCAAATGGCTGAAGCGATTAACGCTGGTAAAAATGTGCGTCCAATCAAAGCACAAATTAAGCTCAATACTATAATCAGTAAAACTGTTTCTAGAGCAACGGCTACGATCACGGTATTAGATGCGATCGGTGAGCTAAAAAGTTCGTTTGATATGATGAATATGGAAGATCAAGATTATTTTAAAGCAAGGCTCTATGGTTCACTTTTCCTAGGTGCTGGCGCTGTTATAGTAGCATTAGCTAGTTCATGGATAACTGTGATTGTGGGGGCTATTTTAATCATTAGTGGTTCAATCGCAGTTATGTTTAGTAAAAAGTACGATAATTTTACGGCTATTCAACACTGGTTAAACCGTTGTTGCTTTGGTAAGCAACAAGAATTGGACTATTTAGGCTATCAAGCCTATCACGAAGATGAATACAGCACTCACGCGGGTTTTGGTTTAGCGCTCAACGACTATGCGATTATGGTTTATAATATTCAAACTTTTATTCGTTTAAAACCGCTGTATCATGTACCATCAACAACAGAAATACTAGTCAAGCCCGATGCCCCAAATCAATTTCAACGGCACATCTATTTTTATTTGGATATTCCCGATTTTGCCAAATACAATCAAAACGAAAGTGCAATTGCGCTAATTCGCTTATTTATTAATGATTACCCAAATCTAAAAAGCGAGCCAGACCCACTGCCCGAAAAATATATCGATCTAAAATACCGTATCACCTCGCAACAAATAACGTTATTAGCCATCAGCAAAAACTATGGTAACCTCAATCTTATTTCGACGGATAAAAAAGCCTATTTTGATAAGTATGATCGTAATATCGGCATACTGACTAGGCTCCCAATACCTGATTATAGTAAAATTGATGAGCCAAACGAATTTACTTTAACCACATCGGCCAATCATCTTACTGATAAAACCACAACCAATAGCGACGAGCCAGTGCAAAATGGGCTTATTATCAATAAATGGATTGCTGGCACCATAAGTGCGTTTAATATTGTAAAATATCAAATTATTGTGCAATACAATAACCGTGAAGACGTGCCATTAATCGTGACTAAAAACAATAAAATTTAAATTAAGGAGTAAAACAATGCCATCACAATATCAACCCCAAATTTTTGGTTGGATAGGCGATTTAGTAAAAGGCGGCAATTCTCTAACCGATGCCGATGATCGCTTGCTCTATGCCAATGATAACTACTGTGCTTTTATTCGTAAAACAAAATCTGATCAGTTACTCTATTTATGTATGGGTTTTTTTTTCTCAATTTCGGGGATCTTTTTAATTCCATCTTTGATATATTCTATTATAACGTGCAATAGTGATACACTTGTCTATCTTTTAACTCCTGGTTTATTTTGTTATATTATTCTCGAATATTTAATGATTCCTGAATTTTATCAAAACCTTTTTACACGCCGAGGAAGCCCCATTATTTTTAACCGTAAAACGGGTAAAGTGTATATCAATGAAAGCTATTTTTTTAATTTTAAAGTGTTACGCAATCCGTTAACCTTTTTGCATCCCAATAAAAAACGCATAAAAGAATATGACTGGGCAGATTTACAAGGGGTGGTGGTGCATAACTTTTCACGCTCTTCACTCAACACCACTATATTAATGGTGTGCAAACCAAATACCCATAAAACAATCGACCATATCTTGTTAGACCCATTACGTGGTGGCATAGGCAGTTATTTTGTTTGGGGGTGGGTCAATAACTTTATGTGTGCGAACAAATTAGCCGGTCTAAACGACGGCAAATACAAATGGGAACAAGAAACTCAATTTAAAGAAAAAATTATTAAAGGACAAGGCTGGCCCGAATGGATGGTCGAAGCGTTTAATGCCACATCGCAAGAAGAACTCGCTGAAATTAAACAACGGCACCATATAACGGAATAACCAAGATGATTAAGGAATAAGGGATAATTATGCCATCACAATATCAACCCCAAATTCTTGGTTGGATAGGCGATTTAGTAAAAGGCGGCAATTCTCTAACCGATGCAGATGATCGCTTGCTCTATGCCAATGATAACTACTGTGCTTTTATTCGTAAAACAAAATCCGATCAGATTTTTTATTTATGTCTTTCTGGAGTAATTTCAATTGGATTAATGTTTATTATTCCTTTTCTTGCATATGATATTGTAGATGATATGCAATTAAAATCAGATGATGATAAATATATTTTTTCCCTTTTACTAGGAATATTAGTTTTATTTATTATTACATTATATTTAATGTTACCAGAATTTTACCATAATCTTTTTACACGCCGAGGAAGCCCCATTATTTTTAACCGCAAAACAGGTAAAGTGTATATCAATGAAAGCTATTTTTTTAATTTTAAAGTATTACGCAATCCACTAACCTTTTTGCACCCCAATAAAAAACGCATTAAAGAATATGACTGGGCCCATTTACAAGGGGTGGTGGTGCATAACTTTTCACGCTACTCACTCAACACCACTATTTTAATGGTGTGCAAACCGAATACCCATAAAACAATCGACCACATTTTGTTAGACCCATTACGTGGTGGCATAGGTAGTTATTTTGTTTGGGGTTGGGTCAATAACTTTATGTGTGCGAACAAATTAGCCGGTCTGAACGACGGCAAATACAAATGGGAACAAGAAACTCAATTTAAAGAAAAAATTATTAAAGGACAAGGCTGGCCAGAATGGATGGTCGAAGCGTTTAATGCCACATCGCAAGAAGAGCTCGCTGAAATTAAACAACGGCATCATATAAAACAATAAATTTCAATAGTTTAGGGCGGGAAAGGATAAAGCCGCCGACTTTACAATAACCGTGAAGACGTGCCATTAATCGTGACTAAAAACAATAAAATTTAAATTAAGGAGTAAAACAATGCCATCACAATATCAACCCCAAATTTTTGGTTGGATAGGCGATTTAGTAAAAGGCGGCAATTCTCTAACCGATGCCGATGATCGCTTGCTCTATGCCAATGATAACTACTGTGCTTTTATTCGTAAAACAAAATCTGATCAGATTCTTTATTTATTTACTTGGTTTATAATAATATTTTCCCTTGCTTTTTATATAGGCCTTTATTTTTATTTTGTTTTTACTATGACTCCTGCGGTTAATAATGATCAAAAAATTATAGATATTGTATTATTATTGATGAACATCACCTGTTTTTTTGCTTTATATCTTCTGATTCCTGAATTATATCATAACTTATTTACACGCCGAGGAAGCCCCATTATTTTTAACCGCAAAACGGGTAAAGTGTATATCAATGAAAGCTATTTTTTTAATTTTAAAGTATTACGCAATCCACTAACCTTTTTGCATCCCAATAAAAAACGCATAAAAGAATATGACTGGGAAGATTTACAAGGGGTGGTGGTGCATAATTTTTCACGTTCTTCACTCAACACCACTATATTAATGGTGTGCAAACCAAATACCCATAAAACAATCGACCACATTTTGTTAGACCCATTACGTGCTGGCATAGGTAGTTATTTTGTTTGGGGTTGGGTCAATAACTTTATGTGCGCGAACAAATTAGCCGGTCTGAACGACGGCAAATACAAATGGGAACAAGAAACTCAATTTAAAGAAAAAATTATTAAAGGACAAGGCTGGCCAGAATGGATGGTCGAAGCGTTTAATGCCACATCGCAAGCAGAGCTAGCCGAAATCAAACAACGGCACCATATAACGGAATAACCAAGATGATTAAGGAATAAGGGATAATTATGCCATCACAATATCAACCCCAAATTTTTGGTTGGATAGGCGATTTAGTAAAAGGCGGCAATTCTCTAACCGATGCCGATGATCGCTTGCTCTATGCCAATGATAATTACTGTGCTTTTATTCGTAAAACAAAATCTAGTCAAATTTTTTATTCATTTATGCTTATAATTGTTTTAATTCTTTCAATACCCATTATATATTTGGGTTTTTCATTGATTTTGGATTTAAGTCCTATAACAGAGTCAGCTATATTCATTACAGTGATAGTTACATTGATTGCTTGCATCGTTGCTTTGTACCTTTGCATTCCTGAATTATATCATAACTTATTTACACGCCGAGGAAGCCCCATTATTTTTAACCGTAAAACGGGTAAAGTGTATATCAATGAAAGCTATTTTTTTAATTTTAAAGTGTTACGCAATCCGCTAACCTTTTTGCACCCCAATAAAAAACGCATAAAAGAATATGACTGGGCAGATTTACAAGGGGTGGTGGTGCATAACTTTTCACGCTCTTCACTCAACACCACCATATTAATGGTGTGCAAACCAAATACCCATAAAACAATCGACCATATCTTGTTAGACCCATTACGTGGTGGCATAGGTAGTTATTTTGTTTGGGGGTGGGTCAATAACTTTATGTGCGCGAACAAATTAGCCGGTCTAAACGACGGCAAATACAAATGGGAACAAGAAACTCAATTTAAAGAAAAAATTATTAAAGGACAAGGCTGGCCAGAATGGATGGTCGAAGCGTTTAATGCCACATCGCAAGAAGAACTCGCCGAAATTAAACAACGGCACCATATAACGGAATAACCAAGATGATTAAGGGATAATTATGCCATCACAATATCAACCCCAAATTTTTGGTTGGATAGGCGATTTAGAAAAAGGCGGTAACTATTTAACGGGTGCCGATGATCGCTTGCTCTATGCCAACGATAACTATTGTGCTTTTATTCGTAAAACAAAATCTGATCAGATTTTTTATTCATTTATATTTATAATTGTTTTAATTCTTTCAATACCCATTATATATTTGGGTTTTTCATTGATTTTGGATTTAAGTCCTATAACAGAGTCAGCTATATTCATTACAGTGATAGTTACATTGATTGCTTGCATCGTTGCTTTGTACCTTTGCATTCCTGAATTATATCATAACTTATTTACACGCCGAGGAAGCCCCATTATTTTTAATCGTAAAACGGGTAAAGTGTATATCAATGAAAGCTATTTTTTTAATTTTAAAGTCTTACGCAATCCGCTAACCTTTTTGCACCCTAATAAAAAACGCATAAAAGAATATGACTGGGCCCATTTACAAGGGGTGGTGGTGCATAACTTTTCACGATATTCACTCAACACCACTATATTAATGGTGTGCAAACCAAATACCCATAAAACAATCGACCATATCTTGTTAGACCCATTACGTGCTGGCATAGGCAGTTATCTGGTTTGGGGTTGGGTCAATAACTTTATGTGTGCGAACAAATTAGCCGGTCTAAACGACGGCAAATACAAATGGGAACAAGAAACCCAATTTAAAGACCAAATTATTAAAGGACAAGGCTGGCCCGAATGGATGGTCGAAGCGTTTAATGCCACATCGCAAGAAGAGCTCGCCGAAATTAAACAACGGCATCATGTCAAACAATAAGTTTTAATAGCTCAGGGCGGGAAAGGATAACGCCGCCGACTTTACAATAACCGTGAAGACGTGCCATTAATCGTGACTAAAAACAATAAAATTTAAAATAAGGAGCAAAACAATGCCATCACAATATCAACCCCAAATTTTTGGTTGGATAGGCGATTTAGTAAAAGGCGGCAATTCTCTAACCGATGCCGATGATCGCTTGCTCTATGCCAATGATAATTACTGTGCTTTTATCCGTAAAACTTTATCGGATCAAATATTTTACTTATCCATTTTTTTAGTTACTTTTGCTCTTTTAATGCCAGCCATTTATATGTGTTTTTCATTAATTCTAGATTTAGATCTTAAGGATGAAAGTTTGATATACATTACTTTTGTAACAATTCTAATAACTTCTTTATTTGCTTTATATATATCTATTCCTGAAATCTATCAAAACCTTTTTACACGCCGAGGAAGCCCCATTATTTTTAACCGCAAAACAGGTAAAGTGTATATCAATGAAAGCTATTTTTTTAATTTTAAAGTATTACGCAATCCACTAACCTTTTTGCACCCCAATAAAAAACGCATAAAAGAATATGACTGGGCGGATTTACAAGGGGTGGTTGTGCATAACTTTTCACGTTCTTCACTCAACACCACTATATTAATGGTGTGCAAACCGAATACCCATAAAACAATCGACCATATCTTGTTAGACCCATTACGTGCCGGCATAGGTAGTTATCTGGTTTGGGGGTGGGTCAATAACTTTATGTGCGCGAACAAATTAGCCGGTCTAAACGACGGCAAATACAAATGGGAACAAGAAACCCAATTTAAAGACAAAATTATTAAAGGACAAGGCTGGCCCGAATGGATGGTAGAAGCGTTTAATGCCACATCGCAAGAAGAGCTCGCTGAAATTAAACAACGGCATCATATAACGGAATAACCAAGATGATTAAGGAATAAGGGATAATTATGCCATCACAATATCAACCCCAAATTTTTGGTTGGATAGGCGATTTAGTAAAAGGTGGTAACTCTCTAACCGATGCCGATGATCGCTTGCTCTATGCCAACGATAACTATTGTGCTTTTATTCGTAAAACAAAATCTGATCAGATTTTTTATTTATGTATAAGTTTATTTCTGTCAATTTCAATGTTTTTTGTGATACCTGGTTTATCATATGGACTTATGATATTTAAAATAACATCTGAAACTGAATTTGTTTTTTATGTTTTGGTTGTTATTTTAATCTGTTTTATTCTCGTTTTATATTTAATGATTCCAGAATGTTATCAAAACCTTTTTACACGCCGAGGAAGCCCCATTATTTTTAACCGCAAAACAGGTAAAGTGTATATCAATGAAAGCTATTTTTTTAATTTTAAAGTGTTACGTAATCCGTTAACCTTTTTGCACCCCAATAAAAAACGCATTAAAGAATATGACTGGGCCCATTTACAAGGGGTGGTGGTGCATAATTTTTCACGCTACTCACTCAACACCACTATATTAATGGTGTGCAAACCAAATACCCATAAAACAATCGACCATATCTTGTTAGACCCATTACGTGCTGGCATAGGCAGTTATTTGGTTTGGGGTTGGGTTAATAACTTTATGTGCGCGAACAAATTAGCCGGTCTAAACGATGGCAAATACAAATGGGAACAAGAAACTCAATTTAAAGAAAAAATTATTAAAGGACAAGGCTGGCCAGAATGGATGGTCGAAGCGTTTAATGCCACATCGCAAGCAGAGCTCGCCGAAATCAAACAGAAGCATCACATTAAGCATAACTAAGGTGAACAGATATTATTTTTTATGTGCATGTGAGAGCAGGAGAATAATAACCGCTTTGCCAAAAGCGGTACATTTGGTCTCGTTGGGTTTTAATTAGTTCATGGTATTGTCGGCTGCAAATAGCAAGGCTATTTATTGACATCAACCACAAATCGTCCTTTTATTTTTCCTGCTATCATTTTTTGAGCGATATCAGCACATTGATTTAGGGTAATGGTTTTACCAATGTAAGATAAACTTTGATTATCAAGATATTGTGATAATAGATTCCATGCTTCTAAGCGTTTGTGGTAATTGGCCATAACACTATCAATCCCTGCTAAGGTTATGCCACGTAATATAAATGGCGCAACAGTAGCTGGAAAATCCATACCTTGAGCAAGCCCACAACAAGCAACAAGACCATTATACTTTGTTTGTGCACAGATATTGGCTAATGTGTATGAACCAACGGTGTCTATTGCTCCAGACCATTGCTCTTTTTGTAGTGGTTTACCTGCTTTTTTTAATGTTTGACTATCAATAATATTAACTGCGCCAAGTTGTTGTAGGTAAGGTTTTTCATTCATTTTATTGGTGGATGCCGTGACTTGATAACCTAATTTAGTCAGTAAGGCGATAGCAATTGACCCAACACCGCCACTTGCACCTGTGACTAAAATCATGCCGTCTTGTGGTTTTATACCAAAATCCATAAGACGTTTTACACACAACGCTGCAGTATAACCAGCAGTGCCAATCACCATGGATTGATAAGGGGTAATATTTTTAGGTAAAGGGATAAGCCAGTCAGATTTTAAATAAGCATATTGAGCTAAACTTCCCCAATGGGTTTCTCCACATCCCCAACCATTTAATATAACGTTATCACCAGATTGGTAGCGACCGCTTGTACACTCGACAACTGTGCCTACTCCGTCAATACCGGGTACCATTGGCCACTGCCTAACAATAGGGCTTTTATGAGTTAAAGCTAGCGCATCTTTATAGTTAATACTTGAATAGGCCACTTTGATTAATGTATCGCCTTGTTGGGATAAAAGTTGTTGTTTGTTAATTGTTTTTAGTGAACAGCTAAAAACATTCATATCCTTTTTTTCTAAAATAATGGCGTTAAATGACATAGCTACCCCTTGTAAATTGGATCTGAAGCCTAGAGAGCATTCAATAGGCTAAAAATATAAACATGATGATCTTGTGATCATCATGTTTTGTTGTGTTAAAGATGAAGTTAAAATGCTAAGTTTAAATTAAGGTTTATTTCTAATAACCAACTTGTTGCTATTAGAATTTATTAGCCTCTAACTATTTTTTTGCGAAGCAGATGAAACTGCGCCGATAAACACGACATCGCTTGAGGAGTTCAGCGCTGTTTCAACGGAATCTTGAATAACACCTATTGCAATACCAATTCCTATAACTTTGGCTGAAATTTCGTTAGGAATGCCAAACATACTGCATGCTACAGGTATAAGCAGCAATGAACCGCCTGCAATGCCTGATGCGCCACAAGCACAAATAGAGGAGATAATACACAATAATAATGCGGAATAGATATCAACCTGTATGCCTGCACTAGCTGGCATTGAGTTGACCGTTGCTAAAGTTAAAACCGTTATAGTTACAGCAGCACCCGACATATTAATGGCTGCGCCTAATGGTACAGCAACTGTATATGTATCTTTATCCATTTTATATTTTTTGCAGATTTCAATATTTACAGGAATATTCGCCGCAGAGCTACGCGTAAAGAAGGCAGGAATCGCACTTTCTTTTAATGATGTAAACACCAGTGGATAAGGGTTTTTACGCATGACTAAAAACGCTAATAATGGGTTAATCATTAAGGCAACAATCAGCATACAAGAAACCAATACAACCAATAAGTGTGCATATTTTAGTAATTCACCAAATCCTGTTTCTGCCAGTGTTGATGCAACTAAACCAAACACACCTAAAGGTGCAAAACGGATGATTATTCTTACAATAAATGAAATAGCATAGGATAGGTCATTCATCATAGTTTTTGTTGTTTCACTTGAGTGCCTGAGCGCTAAACCAATGCCAACCCCCCAAATAATTAAGCCTATATAGTTTGCCTTTATAAGGGCATTAACTGGGTTGTCGATCATTTTTTCTAATAATGTTTTTAATACCGCTGATATGCCATTAGGTGGTGTTAGTGTCAAATTTTCCAATGTATCACCCAATGAAATCTGCGAAGGAAATAAAAAGCTTGCGATTGTCGCTAATAAAGCTGCTAGTACCATTCCTGCAAAATAAAGCATAATTAAGGGTTTTATATTCGCTTGTTTACCATGTTGATGATTTGATATGGAAGCAATGACTAAGATGAGAACCAAAATAGGGGCAACTGATTTTAACGCATTAATAAATAAGTCCCCTAATAAAGACATATGTAATGCGGTTTCCTTTGATACCGCAGCAAGAATAATACCAAAGATTAAACCCAACATAATTTGCGGTATCAATCCTACTTTAAAGTATAAACGAACCAAAGGGTGAGATGGGCGAGACATAATATTTCCGTATTTATTAATCTAAAAATGAGACAGTATCACACTTTAATATTATGTTTATACAAAATAATTAAAATTATAATGTTTTTTTATATATTGATTTAAATAATTATTAGGATTAATTATTAATCATTTTAGGATATATAAAAGATCGATTTTAAATTTGTTTAAGCAAAAATTGCATGTTATTTCTTAGAGCAAAGGATTATCCCCATCATAATTAAAATCGCACTTATTATATGAAACCAGCTTATACTTACATTCAAAAATATCATGCTAAATATCCCTCCTGAAAGTGGTATTAAATGAGTATAAATCTCACCACGTGTCGCACCAATTTCCATAATACCTTTATTCCAAAATAAGTAAGCCAGCCATGATGGAAAGAATATCAAATACAATAGACCTAAAATAAAATTAGATTGCCAATAAGGGCTAAAGTTTGTAACAGGAAAGAAAATAAAATAAAGAATGCAAATCGGTAATAATATTAATGCCCCTAGTAAAGAACTTACCGTTACAAATACATTATTGGGAATGGTTTTATCTTTTTTTCTTAAAAAAGAACAATAAAAAGCCCAGCTTATCGCTGACCCCATTGCCCATAAATCCCCTCTGTTAAGGTTTTTTAGCATTTCTATGTGGTTCAAATCCCCCTTAAAGATTAAATAAATAACCCCTAAAGAACTTAATAAAACACCTAAAATATTATTTTTTGAAATATGCTCGTTAAACACCAGTTTGTTTATAGCCAATACCATTGCTGGTGTTGCAGACATATAAATAGCAGCATTTAAAGAGGTTGTGTATTGTAAACCGATATAAAGTGTAACGGGAAATAATACTTGCCCAAAAAGAGAGAGTAATAATGTGGATTTTATGGATTTTCTAATTCTGGAAAAATCATTGATAACTTGTTTGTGATATAACAAGAATAATAATAAGGCGGTTATAGCCCAGCGCCCCTCTGAAAGTACTATTGGGTCAGCGTTAGCCATTAGAATATGCCCAACTACATAATTACCGCCCCAAAAGCAAGCCGCTAATGTAAGTAACATATATGCCATATTTATTCCCTGCTTATGCAATTTGTATTGGATTTTGATTTTCTGATGTTAGCGTAGTTTGAATCATTGGATAGACTACACTAATTAGTACTCGTTTTATAAGGTCGTTGTTATGATAAATGAAAAATAAGAAGGAACCAACAATGACAAAGTATATTTCAAGAAGAGAAAACGTAATTTTACTCATGAGTTTAAAAAGATAAGGTAATGCGGTATCAAAGAGGTAAAAACATGTTGATGTAGTTGATCCGTGTGGGCTGACTAAATCAGCATTAGATAGGTAAATAAAGCCATACCAAAACAATGGTAGGTTTACCGCTCAAGATAATTGTAGTAGTCGAGATAATAATATCAGAATGCTCAACTTGTTTTGGGCGTAATTAGTCAAATTCCCATTAACTTAAAGTCGGTTAGGTTATTTCATTCTGATAGAGGAAATGAGTTTATCTTTGGCAGTTATCACCCTTTTCGTAAAAATAAAATGGAAATAGTCAGCAGTAAATAATTTAGTAAGTAGGCAACTAATACTATTTTTAATAGCGACTAATAAGAAAGAGTCATTGCCGTTTTAAGTGTATATGGTTTATTCTGATATTTAGTCAGTTTAATTTTGCTTTCAAATAATAATGCTATTTAATTATATCTCTTTATTCAGCTATTCAAATAGTTAGGTAAATTGATACGAGAAGTATTGGATAAATAATAGAGTAACAGGTAAGTAGATTGTATAAAAATCATCAATAAAAAATAAGAAATCACATGCTTTATTAGAAATATAAATCGGTATTATTTATCGGTAATTTTTGTGCATTGATAGGTGCGTTAAATTTGATAATTGGAGCGGGAAACGAGGTTCGAACTCGCGACCCCGACCTTGGCAAGGTCGTGCTCTACCAACTGAGCTATTCCCGCTTATTTGAATGCTTCATAAGAAGTGGTGAGCATTATACAAAAAATTCTTAACGTCGCAAGAATTTTTTTTAATTATTTTTTGCTTTTCCAGCTAAGTGATTCAATAAAACCAAAAATAAAAAGTCTAAGTGCTTTAAATTTGTCCTCTCTTTTTTCTTGGTTGGTCATAGTGGAATATAACATCCATGCTTGTAAGCCATGGGTAATAGCAAAAATTAGCAAGCCAACATAAGCAACAACATTAGCCGGGCTTGGGAAAGGATGAATTAAATTAAATAATAAAAATAGCCAAACAAAAGAATAGAAAATCTTACCGAATAATATGAACATTATATATTGTCTCGAATAAATAAATAACTTTGAACTTGACCTGCTGCCTTTTCGCGGTGCAAATGCCAGTTAGTGGGGATGTAACTTGTTACATTATGAGTGAGTTCGGTTTCAATGTAGATATAAGAAGACGGTTTTAACCAGTTGTTACCTTCTAGTTGGCTTACTGTTTTTTCAACTAGTGATTGATGAAAAGGCGGATCAATAAATATAATATCAAACTGTTTTTGTGCTGGTTTATTTAGCCATGTTAATGTATCGGTATGGTAAATATCAATAGCATGACTAGCTATAAGCTGTTTATTTTTAGTGAGTAGGTTTGCAACTTGTTTGTCTTTTTCAAGTAGTGTAACGCTTTTAGCTCCACGTGAAGCGGCTTCGAATCCTAGTGAACCACTGCCAGAAAAGCAATCTAGGCAGTCACTATCATGTATGACAGGCATTAGCCAGTTAAACAGCGTTTCTTTGACCCGATCAGTTGTTGGGCGCAAGCCTTGTTTGTCAAGTACTGACAGTTTACGCCCACGCCATTTTCCACCAATTATTCTTATTGAACCATTCATTATAAATCCTTTCTTAGAATAGCTCTGATGTATTACCGTCCGAATCTGTCACTTCAGTGCCAACTTCTTTAGTTGCATAATGTGTCGGTTCGGTACCTTTAATAAAATATTCTGACATGGTATCAGCTCCAGATTGTGGTAATAATCCTGTTTTTTGATCTATAGTTACGGTAATAACATTTTCAGGTTTTATATCTTCTTTTACCGGTACATCTTTTAAAGCAATTTTCATGTAATCAACCCAAACAGGATTAGCCGTATTTGCACCACCTTCGGCACGGAAGGTTCGCCCTAGTTCACGACGGTGATCATCAAATCCCATCCAAACAGTAGTGACAATGTTGCCCCCATATCCAGAAAACCATACATCTTTTGAAGCATTAGTTGTACCTGTTTTTCCTCCAACATCTTTTCGGCCTAAAGCTTTAGCACGCCATGCGGTGCCTTGCCAACCTGGACCGCCAAACACGGTTGTTCGTAAGCCATCTTTCATAATAAATGCGATATCACTACTTATGGTATGTGGGGCATATTTTGTTGCAGTATTCTTGTCAGAGGTATTATTAATTTTAGGTAATATTAAATCATCGTCTGATTTTAAGTTCCCTTGTTCTGGCTCTTCGTTATCAGATTCATTAGCAATATCTTCGACATTACCAAGTGATATTGGTGTTGAATCTGTTGCAATAGGATCGTCAATGCAGTCATGGCAAGCAATCAATGGTTGGTGCTGATAAATAATGCTGTTATCATTGCTGTTTTCGATTCGTTCTATTAAATAAGGTGTGATTAAATAGCCGCCGTTAGCAATAACCGAATAGGCTCTTGCAACCTGCAGTGGTGTAAACGATGCAGAACCTAAAGCTAAAGATTCATTATGCGAAATGTTTTCTTTTGGGAATCCAAATCGTTCTAAATAAGTCGCTGCATAATCTATTCCAATAGCACGTAAAGCTCGCACCATCATGACATTTTTAGACATACCTAAACCAATTCTTAAACGTAATGGACCTTCATATGTAGGAGGTGAATTTTTAGGGCGCCAAGTTTCGCTTCCGGCTGTGCGCACAATGGGGGCATCATTAAGCAACGTTGCCATGGTTAAGCCTTTTTCTAGTGTTGCTGTGTAAATAAATGGCTTAATATTTGAACCTAATTGACGAAGTGCTTGTGTGGCTCGGTTGAATTTACTTAAATTAAAATCATATCCCCCAATAATCGCTTTAATCGCACCGTCATCTGAATTTAGTGATACCAATGCTGCATTAACGCCCGGAATTTGTGCAAGCTCCCAAATATCTGCAGGTTTTTTAACCCAAATAAGTTGCCCTGCTTTTAATGTGTCAGAAACTTTTTTTGGAAAATCACCTTGTCTATTATCACTAATATATGGTCGAGCCCACTTCATGCCTTCGAACGAAATTACAATGTGGCTTTTGTCTGTTAATACCGCAGTTGCTTCTTTATCTGTGGCTTTTAAAACTACAGCAGGGCACATACTGTTGTAACACATATATTTACTTAAAATTTGGTGGATTTGTTCATTATCCCATGGCGTTTCATTATTTTTCCATAGTATTTTTTCTGCACCACGATAACCATGTCTAATGTCATAATCGATAATGTGTTTTTGTACAGATTGGTTTGCAGCTAGCTGATCCTGTTTTGTTATTGTTGTGTATACTTTATAGCCATCAGTATAGGCATTTTCGCCAAATTTTTCGAACATATATTGTCGTGCCATTTCTGCTACATAAGGCGCCGAAAATTCGATTTGTGGAGCATGATAGCTTACATTTAATGGTTTTTGGATAGCTTCCTTATATTGTGCTTGGGTGATGTACGATTGATCTAACATTCGACTTAATACCCAATTACGTCTTGTTAGTGCTCGATTAGGGTGAGAAATTGGGTTAAATGCAGAAGGCGCATTTGGTAAGCCCGCTAGTAATGCTGCTTCATCAATCGTTAACTGATCAGGCGTTTTACCGAAAAAAGTGTAAGAAGCAGAGGCTATACCATAAGCCCTTGAGCCAAAGTTGATCATGTTTAAGTAAAGTTCCATGATTTCATTCTTTGATAATTCTTTTTCCATACGAATTGCTAAAATCATTTCTCTAACTTTTCGAGAAATGCTTTTTTCAGGTGTTAAAAAAAAGTTTTTAGCAACTTGCTGCGTTATGGTGCTGCCGCCTTGCGAAAAACCTTTTTGTTTTACTCCAATATACATGGCACGAATGATACCGATTAAATCAATGCCAAAATGTTCGTGAAAGCGCGAATCTTCGGTAGCAATAACTGCATTAACAACTATTTGAGGCATTTGGTTATATTTTAGTGGCGTGCGTCGACGCTCACCAAAAATAGCAATTAATTCACCATCTTTACTTAATACTTGTAATGGTGTTTGTAATTGCACATCTTTTAGAGTAGTTACATCTGGTAAATCTTTTGAATAATAGGCATAACCAACTATACTAATGATTAAGCCACATAGAAAGCAACCAGCAAAAAATTTAAGTAGAAATTTTAATACTCTAATAAACATCACAATTAATTCCTAACCAATTCAGTTAAGGCATAAAGCAACAATACCAATAAACTTTTTTGCCTGTAAGATTTCAATATTTTTAAGTCGATGAGTATATACTAATTTTAGGAAATTGGGCAAAATAAAAAGCGGTTATTACTTGTTTTTTAGTATCAAATTAGTATGTAAAGCTGCAAATTAAAATAGTTGCAACCTAATGAATTCAAAGCTCTTTTCTGACATTTGAATATAAAAAAGAGTAAAACGGCTAGAAAAATGAGTTTTTTGGAAATTAATGTCACTATAAAATAAAAATTTTAGCCAGATTGTTAAGTAATACTTTTATAATTTTTGTGTATTATCTCACAAATTTTTACTAATGCTAAAATAATTTCTTTTTCGGCATGCAATAATTGATTTTTATTCTTGCTGAATAATTGTTATGTGGAGTACAAGGCTCAGTCAATCTTATTTGCAGTTGGTGTTATCATCAAGCTTTTATCTGTTTTTAATTTTAATAAGCTTAATTTTATTTGCCGATACGACGTTAAATTCATATACCTTTATTGTTATGCCTTTATTAATTGTTGAATGGTGGCGTAGTATTTGTTATTGCCAAATGATAAAAGGGGAATTAGCAATTTTTCATCATATACGCCAGATCTATTGGTATAATCAACGTTGGTACTTAGTACGTAAACCGTTAATATTTCGTTATGTTGTAATCTTAAATTTGAGGTCACGCCGTAACAGCCAACGGCGTACGCTTTTTTTAATGTTTGATAGTATTTCCCCTGACGATTGGCGAACACTGCGTTATTATTTATATCAAATTGAATTTAATAGCATGGTTTAATGACTAAGCAATCATTATGTTATCAATGCGTTTTTTTTATCCAATACCGATAAGGTTTAGATTCAATTTGTGAATTAAGCAGTTCATGATCCATGTGTCTACAAAAACTTGGAATGTCACGCGTTGTGGCCATGTCATCGGCAATAACATAAAGAACTTGCCCTATAGCAAGTTCTCTTATTGTTTTTCGAACTAACATGATTGGTTCAGGACAACGTAACCCTATAGTATTGAGTTCTTTATCTGCATTCATATTCATATAATAATATGTGTTAATGGTTTATAGAAAAAGTTTTTCTAAATAGTGTGGCACGGCATCATCTGCATTTGAACCGATAATTTCTAGCTCAGGTAATTTTTCTTTTAAATCTGTGCTAGCGTTTTGCATTATACAGCCTTTACCGACCATTTTTAACATTTCATAATCGTTCATACCATCACCAAAGGCAACGCTGTTTTGTAAGCCAAAACCTAGTTTTTCAACGACGTTCTTTAGGGCGCTGCCTTTAGAAACATTTTCACCCATGACTTCAAGACAGTTTAAAGATGAAAAGGCAATACTTACCTGATTTCCATATTTTTCATCGAGTCGATTTTTTAACTTAATTAAGTGTGGATGAAGATCGTAATCACAAGTTGTGAAATAAATTTTTGCTACATCATCTGTTTCAAAATCAAGTGGATTAAAAAACTCATATGAAAATTGTGAGTCTTTATGAAAGCTTAAAGAATAGGTATCTTCTTTGTTAATTAACCAGTGATCGCCGCGATAAATGTGTGTGTATACTAATGGATCGTCAATACATTCTTTAGCAATTTCACTAGCTAATGCTGGTTTTATATTTCGGCTAAAAATTAAGTTTCCTACACTATCATGTACTCTTGCGCCATTTGAGGTTATCATAAAAGCATCTATTTCCATATTTTCTCTCATTTGACTGACATCAATATGATGTCGCCCTGTTGCAAAAATAAAATGAATGTCTTTTTTGCGCAATGCCTGTAGGATTTTTTTTGTATAAGGCGATAAGCTATGTTCAGGCGTTAACAAAGTGCCATCAAGATCTGAAGCTACTACATTAAACATATTATTCTCTATATTGTGAAAAAATGATAATTATAATGATCGATAAACAGTACCGAAAATTAGGTGCGGACTGTAAACATAAATTTAAGAGCTATCTTAAGGTATGATACAACTCTGTCGAAATTTACTCAACTAATTGTGGCGTTATAAAAATCACTAATTCTCTTTTCTGTTGCTTTTTATTCTTATATTGAAATAGGTGACCTAGAATGGGTATTTGACTTATACCAGGTACATTATGAGCAATTTGGTTATTTATTTGGTGAAAAATCCCACCCAGCACAATTGTTTCACCACTTTTTACATGTACTTGTGTTTTTATTTCTTGAGTATCAATTGCAAGCGCTTCTCCGCCATCTCTACGTTTAATTGATCGTCCAGCCGTGTTTTGGGTAATATAAAGATTTAATATCATTTCATTATTAGTAAGTATTTTAGGGGTGACTTCTAAACCGAGCACCGCTTGTTTAAATTCAATGGATGTTGCACCATTATTTCCACTAGAAACTTCATAAGGAATTTCTGTTCCTTGTTTAATTGATGCCATATTTTGATTAGCGGTAAGTAAATTAGGACTAGCAATAATTTCAAGCTGATTTTCTGCCTCGAGTGCAGATAATTCTAATTTAAGTAAATTGCCTGAAATTTTAGCTAGATTAAATCCTGCTGTTGTGGCTGGATTAGTTACATCCAATCCGATAGCAAGGTTGTCTAAAACTTGAGAAGATTTTCCTGAATATCCCCATTTTATACCAAGTTCGGACAGGCTTTCTTCATTCATATTAACAATGTGAGCAGAAATATGTATTTGCGGTATTGGTTTATCAAGTGTTTGAATAAGCTTTTTTATATCATTTAATTGTTTGGATGAATCGGTAATGATTATTGAGTTTGTTCGTTTATCGATTGTGGCTTTGCCTTGTTCTGATAATAATTCTTGTTGTTGAATTGTTTCAAGCAATTGGGAAGGATCAGTATGATTCACTGCTATAGCAATTGAATCTAAAGAGAGTTTTTTTTGTTGTTCTAGTTTTTCAATTTGTTGTTTTTGATATAAACGTTCAGGATCAGCTGCTTTGGATATTAATAAAATATTGTCATCAATTTCAGCTTGTAAATTGGCTAAATTTAATATAATTGTTAAAGCTTTGTGCCAATCGACATTTTCGAGTTTGATTGTTTGCTTAATGGATAATTCTTCTGTCATGACTAAGTTCATCTGTTTACTGCTTGCTAAAGAACGCAAAATAATAGCAATATCAGTTTGATAAAAGTTTAGTGAAATTAAATCTGGCTGATTTAAATTTGACATTTTATTGTTGCTTGCTCTACTTAAATTAGTGCTAATAATTAATATGATAAATATAGTTAGTGTGCAGTGTATTATTATTCTTAAGCTTATATTTTGAATTTTCATTATTGGTGTATACCTCAGGGTTAAATAGTGTTATGGTTCATTTAGTGATATTGTCCATGAAATGCTTTCTTGACAGTATTGAGGTAACATTGCTTGAAAGATTATTTTATCGTTTAATAAAGAATGGATTTGCCAAGGTAACAATATGTTAGGATCCATATCCCCTAGAATATCCAACCATTCATTTTGAGATGCTAACCAAATTTGCTGATAATTTTTATCGTTATGTTTTATATGCCCTTTATATTGCCAAGTTTGTATTTGGTTAAATAAGGTGTTTTTTTGTTCATGGCATGAAGTTTGATATTGTGGGTAAAAGGGATCGCGTATTATTTTTTGTTCGGCGTAAACATTAAAATAGCTGATTGAAACAGATACCAGTCCAATGTATAGATAGTTTTTCATGCTATTTCCTTTTTCAATACTAACGTAAATGATATCTTTAAATAATTATCTTCTTGATAGATATCTAAATTCTTAAAATCCAGATAAAAATAATTTTCATTAAAGTAGGTGATCAAATTAATTAGATTATTAAATTGACCATATAATTCAATATCCCAATTTGCTGTGTTTTCCATTTGGTAATGTTTGAAAGACCCCAGAGTTAAATGATTTTTTTTAATTGCTTTTGCAAAATCCTGTTCTGATATGAGAATGAAAGGTTTATCTGTTTGATATCTTGCAAGCTGTGCTTTTAATTGTTCAATATTTTGATTGTTTGCATAAAATAACATGGTCTTTTGATGTACTTGATTAGCAAGATCATTAATAAAAAATAGATAGCCAATGGCAAATATCGCTAACGTACTTAAAAAACAGAGGCAGTATTGTTGCCAAAGTGGTCTATAAAAAAAATCACTGTTCATTTAGTTCAATATCCATTTCAAACAAAAAATTATTTTTGTTAGCCAATATAGCTTGAATTTGGCTTTTTTTAATGCTTTCTTGTTTTGATACTCGTTTTTTGAAATTAGTAATTTCGAGATAGCTAAAACTATATCCTTTTATTGAAATTTTATTTTTGACAAAATTAAATGATTCTAGCCAACTACCAATAGGTAGCTGTTCAGAAAGTATTAATAATGATTGGTAAATTTGCTTTTGACTTGAAGATGATATAGGAAGGTAATTAGATAATTTTTTTCTTAATTGTTTCTCAATAGTTTGTTGTTCGGCTATTTTAAAAACATAATAATTAAGTTTGTTTTGTTCCTGTATCCATATATAAAAAAATAAACTGCATAAAACCACGATAAAGCTGGCAATTGTGAATATGAGTTGTAATTTTTGTTTTTTTTGTTTTTCTTGCCTCCATGGCAAAAAATTTAATTTATTATCACTGGTTAAGTAACCAATGAAACTTAGTAATAGATTATATTTTTCAAAAAGTTTAATCCAGTTATCGATAAAATGACGCTCACATATTGCAACATTTATTTGTTTTTGATTAGATGAATAGCTAAAATCAAAATATACATTTTTAGATGATAATTGAAATAATTTGTAAATTGATGCTTCAACATATAAAGCGATTTCGTTTAGTTGAATTTTAATTTTAGGTAAAGGTAGTTGTTGCATTTGGATATAAGTGTTATCCAAATGAAGTTCAAAAATAGCATATTGTGAAACACTTTTTTTTAATTTTTTTATCAGTAATTCAATTTCAGAAAAATATTGGTAATGATACTCAATCATGGAGTTATGGTCAGTTAAAGCCTCTTTTTTCTTCGTATGTAGGATTTTATAACGTAAAAATTTGGGTTCAATATAGATGATGACTCGACATTTTTTTATTTTCATAATTAATGATCTTTTAATTAGCCCAGAAATATTGTTTGATAATAGTCATTTTTACCACTGTTAAAATTAACAAAAAGGATTTTTTGAGAGCTATCACGCAAAAAATGTTTAAAATTAAATCGAACGGGGGCAATTTGGCAGAAAAATAAAAAAAAGGGTTGACTGAAATGAGGTGTGGCTTATAATGCACAGCCACACGGTAAGGGTGATTAGCTCAGTTGGGAGAGCACCTCCCTTACAAGGAGGGGGTCACTGGTTCGAACCCGGTATCACCCACCAATCTTTACCGTGATGTTTCGTTTATGAAGCATTTGGGGTGATTAGCTCAGTTGGGAGAGCACCTCCCTTACAAGGAGGGGGTCACTGGTTCGAACCCGGTATCACCCACCATCTGTAGATGGGTCGTTAGCTCAGTCGGTAGAGCAGCGGACTTTTAATCCGTTGGTCGAGCGTTCGAATCGCTCACGACCCACCATTTCTTAAAAATTAAATCATCAAGATATAACTTAAAAAAGACAAAATAATGACAGCGTTGTCGTTCAAGAAATTCGCCAGGAATGAATTTGAACAAGGCACATTGTTGGTTTCGAAAGGCTAAGGTATATCATGTGCTTTATAATTAAGCTCAAGCCTATCATGTTTCCAAAATTAAATCGTTAAGATATAGCTTAATAAAAAGTAAAGTGATTGGAAGTATGGCTGTGTTTACTTTTGTTGATGCTGTTGTGTTACATGAGTTATAAAATCGGATTGAAATATTCTAAAATTACTTAAGTGTCGTTTAGGTTTGCCCACTTTATGTTTACCATTATTTTAGATAGTTATATCAATGGGATAAAGTGTGCCATATTGCGTAGTGGCTATCAAACGATAAAATAATAAAACTTTATTTTTTTAGCATAAAGATGATTAATATCATAATGATAATTAGCTATGCAATTTTAAGGGAATACTTTAAGAAAAGATTGTCGATATGTAACGATATATATACACTTTTATTATTAAAATATGTTATGCTTGCTCAAAGGTAATTTTTGTTGATGAATGTTGGTAAAAGGAAAATACAATGGCAGAAGAAACTATTTTTAGTAAGATTATTCGAAGAGAAGTTCCCGCTGATATCGTTTTTCATGATGACAAAGTTACTGCGTTTCGAGATATTTCTCCCCAAGCTCCAATCCATATTTTAATTATTCCTAATAAACTTATCCCTACGATTAACGATATTACTGAAGAAGATGAGACCATGCTTGGGCATATGGTGACTGTGGCAGCTAAAATCGCTAAGCAAGAAGGTATTGATGAAACTGGTTATCGTTTAATTATGAATTGTAATAAAGATGCAGGGCAAGAGGTTTTCCACATTCATATGCATTTGTTAGGCGGAAAAAATTTAGGTCGATTAGTCGGGTAATTTTAGTATGAATAAAATTAAACAGTTATTAGTTATAAATTTGCTTGTCGTTTTATTAGGTGGATGCCACCTTATCTCAAACACTGAAAAGGCTGAGGTGAGTTCTTCTGTTGATGTGATTCAACCAACTGAATCAGTGGTTGAACAACCACCACAGTTTACCAAAAAAGTTGATTGGTATGCCATATTATCACCATATGTACAACAATTATTACAATCATCTCCAGTATATGAGGGTAATAATGTCATATTGATAAGTGATATTCAAAATAGAAGTGGTGATTATCTTGCTAATAATCAAGTTGATGATACATTGCATCAACTCATGGATAAGCAAAATACGTTTATTGTTGCTGATAAAAAATCAATAATTCTAGCTAAACAGACTTTAGGCATTTCATCAGATGACAAGTTAGTATCGCGTAGTAAGATGATTGGTTTAGCTAAATCAATGAATGCTGGTTATGTATTATTCACTACGATTTATAAGACGCCAAGTGATGAAAATAATGCAGATCTTTCAATGGAATTGCTTGCCACTCAAAGTGGGGAAATTTTAAAGAGAATTACGTCTAAAGATTTTCTTCAAACTCAAGATGAAAATCCAAATCAAAGTGTAGAGTTTGAGGAAAATAAATAATGGGACCATTATTGATTGATTTCGAAGGTAAATCACTTTCTTTCGAAGATAAAAAGCTTTTGCAAAACCCACTAGTTGCAGGAGTGATTCTTTTTAGTCGTAATTACCAAGATCCTGCTCAATTAACCGATTTGATAAAAGAGATTCGTGCCGCATCTTCAAAACGTCTATTAATTTCAGTTGATCATGAAGGTGGGCGTGTTCAACGTTTTAAAAATGGATTCACAGCCATTCCTCCAGCTCAATCTTTTGCTGCAGTTAATGAGCTTGAACAAGCTAAGTCATTAGCATTTGATGCTGGCTGGTTACTTGCTATGGAGTTAATGGCTTTTGATATTGATCTTAGTTATGCACCTGTTTTAGATTTAGGTCATGATTGTTTAGCTATTGGTACGCGTTCATTTCATTATGATGTTAATATTGCTTATCAGATCTCATCAGCTATGATTGATGGTATGCATGCTGCAGGAATGAAAACAACGGGAAAACATTTTCCTGGTCATGGTCATGTTATTGCCGATTCACATAAAGAAACTCCAGTTGATCACCGTGAAAAATCGTTAATTAATAATGATATGCAGATATTTGCTAAACTTATTTCTGATAAAAAACTTGATGCAATTATGCCAGCACATGTTATTTATTCTAATTTTGATGATAAGCCTGCAAGTGGATCTCCTTATTGGCTGAAAACAATATTACGTGAGAAGTTAGGTTTTCACGGTATTATTTTTTCGGATGATTTATCTATGGAAGGAGCTTCAGTCATGGGGAATCATGCCGAGCGCGCTAAAACAGCTTTATTGGCAGGTTGTGATCTACTTTTGGCTTGTAATAACCGGTTAGCTACATTAGCTATTTTAGAACAGCTTGCTATACTCGATAGAGCTAAACCTTTAAGAAATGATAAAGCAAACTTATTACTTAAAAAGTCACATATATCTTATTCTCAATTAGTAAAAAGCCATGATTGGCAGCGCAGTCATGATAATTTAATGAAGCTTAATGATAAGTGGGCAGAATATAATGCAAGTAGCAATAATTGAAATTGATAATAGTTGTAATTTGGTTGCATATAACCAAACTGCAAAAGAATTATTTGCACCTAATTTATTAAAGGTAAATCAATCCATTGACTATCGGGAATTGTTTAACCTGAATGATACTATTTGTTTAGAAAAACAAGATGACACAATTATTGTGTTAGATGCGCAATACTTTTTGTTACAGCAAGTCAAAGTAGCCTTAAAAACACTTTATATTTTGCAACCTATTGAGTATTTAAAAAAACGTTTGTCAAAAATTGATGTTGTTGATTGCCAAGCTTTTGATATTTTTGCGACCAGAAGTAATGTTATGCAAAAGTTGGTAGATAAGGCTAAAGCTTTTTCGATGCAACGTGAGCCTTTATTGATCTCAGGTGAAACCGGAACTGGTAAGGATTTATTAGCCAATGCTTGCCATTTATATAGCCCTCGAGGAGATCAAACTTTTTTAGCATTAAACTGTGCAGCTATGCCAGATGATGTTGTTGAAAGTGAATTGTATGGTCATGCAGCGGGGGCTTATCCTGGCGTGCTTGAAAGCAAAAAAGGATTTTTTGAACAAGCAAATGGTGGTTCAGTATTACTTGATGGCATTGATGAAATGTCGTTTCAAATGCAAACAAAATTGTTGCGTTTTATTAATGACGGTTATTTTCGCCGTGTCGGTGATGATAATGAAGTTTATGTGGATGTACGTATTATTTGTGCAACAAAAGCTGATTTGGCTGTGTTAGTTGAGCAGGGTAAATTTAGAAAAGATCTGTATTATCGACTTAATGTACTATCACTTAATTTACCTTCATTGCAAGAACGTAAGGAAGATATTCCACTACTTATTCATATGTTTGTTGTTGAATTTGCAAATAAGCAAGGCGTTATCCCACCATTAGTTGATAATGATGTGATTGATTATTTGTCACGGTATTCATGGCCAGGTAATGTAAGGCAACTTAAAAATATTCTTTATTCTTCGTTAGCTCAGTTAACCTCGTCTGAATTAACAGTGAAAGATATTATTTTACCATCCTCAACGAAAACACAATTGCCATGGATAGATGATATCGAAAATAAAACTCTTGATGAAATGACTAAACAATTTGAAAAAGAGATTTTATTGCGGCTTTACGATAAATTCCCAAGTTCACGAAAACTAGCCAAAAGGCTTGGCGTTTCGCATACAGCGATTGCCAATAAATTAAGGGATTATCGAGTAAGGCGATGATTATATAAAACAAGTGAGCAATATTCGCTTGCTTTGTACTTTAAAAGGGAGCATTTTGTTATGTATATTAATTTAGTAAGGCATTTATTTTGTTATTCATGAAATTAATATCTTTATTCAAAACAGCCCTTATCAATATCATAATGTGTTTTAAAGGTATTTTCTTTCTAAAGCTATAACGTATCATATATATTATATTACTCAGCATTTTTGACTTATTTTTTATAAATAACCGTGCATAAATATGAGTATATATTTCCACTATGGGTGGTTTTTCTCTATGTAAATAATAAATATTGATATTAAAAAGATAATCGGAACGTAGAAAATTTATATATTGTGTTTTTGTCTTTGTTAATAGATTGCTTTTTTGTACGTATTTTGCGCACTTATCAATGACTTGAGCAAATAATTCAACATATTGTTTACTTATTTTTTTATTGCTGGTTAATGAGTTAGATCTTTTTCTATAATAATATAGAGGTGCTTTTGTATAATAACTCAAATTTGCAGATAACAATATATTTAATGTTATTAAGTGATCTTCGTGATTTCTTCCTTCAAATCGTACATTAAGCATTTTCTTTTTAAAAATATATTTCCAACACGCAGCTGGGTATCTTTCTTTTTCAATTAGATATGCAAATAATTCATTACCAGAGCTAAATTTGATTAAATTATTATCGTTATTATTAAATTCTAGATTTTCCAATTCTTCAAAGCGTTGGTTTTCAAAATAAAATAATTCAATAGCGCCATCAATGTTTAAAATGTTTAAAAACGTTGCAAATAAATTAGGATGTAAAATATCATCAGGATCGACGAATTGAATATATTGTCCTGTTGCTTGATTAATTCCAGCATTCCGAGCTTGGCTAACTCCTTGATTAGTTTGGTATAGATATTTCACACAGGAAAATTTTTCGGCAAATGCTTGAATAATAACAGCGGTGTCGTCAGTGGCGCCATCGTCTATACATATAATTTCTTTAGGTAGAACTGCTTGTTGAACAATGGAATTAAGACACTGTTCAATATAATTTTCAACATTATAACAAGGAATAATGATTGAAAGGTTTAGTATCGATTCTTCATTTACCATAATAAAATATCTTTTTAAGAAGAGACATTGCTGTTAATTGGTTTGACATTTTTGTTTATGGAGGCGTATGAACGCGGATGTTCTTTTGTTATTACACATTTCAACAATTTCAAAAAGCTCTTAATACTTAACTTATCTTTTTTCTTCATTTTATATGCATAAAATAAGTTTCGGAGCACCTCAATTTTAGGGTTGCGAGCTCGATACATTCGCATTAACATTTTTGCATAAGCGATTTCAAGCCTTGCACGTTCGCTAAGTTCATTATAGGAGATTTCACAAGTCATATCATGATACATTTTTCCTATACATAAACCTTTTAACATCGCAGTTTGTGGTGTTGCATGAATTAAATCAAATAAGCGGTGATCTGTGTGATAGAAAGCAAATTTTTCATCAAAAACATAATGATGATTATCCAGCAATTTATCAATTAAGTCTTTAGATAATGCAGTGCCTGAATTGATCGTTCTAGTGTTACTTAAGTTGAATTCTCCAGATGGTGTAACTTGCTCTCTTTGCTCAAAATCAGAAGGGAAACATTGTTTATCAATTTTTTGCTTAGGGAAAATTGCTGGGCAAACAATTGCGTAATGGCTGTTATGATAGATGTTTTGGAAGAAAGAGCAATCAATATTTGAATCTTGATCAAAAATAACGAAAAAATCATAATCCAATTTATTAATAAAATGATTATAAATTTTACTTAAAGATAGGTTTCGAACATCTTGATAAATTGATGTTGTTATTCCTTTATTTTGACTTAGCTCTAAATAATTTTTGATATCTTGTTCTTTAAGTAAATTTGGTCCATTATTCCAAACAATCATATTTAATTTAATGGATTCTAAATTTGTTTGTAAAATTGATCTTAACGTTTCAGAATCAGATAAAGCACAATTATATAGAACAGTTAATACGTTTATTCTCATGTTGATATGTTGAATAAATTAAGCAGTGGAAATTGCTAACAATATAACATATAAAGAATTACGAATACAATGGTTGTAAATTGGTGAGGAACTAGGGTATTTTTTTGAAAATATTACGATTAATACCTAATTCTAAATATTGCTATTTATTAACTTTGTTATTATTATTCCTTGCATAGGATTTTAGAGGATTGATTAATGAAAGTGATTGTTACAGGGGGAGCTGGCTTTATTGGTTCTGCTGTTGTTAGATATATTATTGAACAAACTAATGATGATGTATTGGTTATTGATAAATTAACTTATGCTGGGAATTTGGAGTCATTAGATAACGTATCTGAAGATAAACGATATCGTTTCAAGCAAATCGATATTTGTGATAGAAATGCACTTGATACTGCTATATTAGAATTTTGCCCAGATATCATTATGCACTTAGCGGCTGAAAGTCATGTTGACCGTTCAATTGATAACCCTGCTGCATTTATTGAGACCAATGTAATTGGAACTTACACGCTTTTGGAATCTACTTTAGCCTATTGGCGAACTTTAGATGAAAATAAACAAGCGAATTTCCGTTTTCATCATATTTCTACCGATGAAGTTTATGGTGATCTGCATGGAACTAATGATTTATTCACTGAAAAAACACCTTATTCGCCAAGTAGTCCATATTCGGCATCGAAAGCTTCAAGTGATCATTTAGTTCGAGCATGGAATAGAACCTTTGGTTTGCCTACAATTATCACTAATTGTTCTAATAATTATGGACCTTATCATTTTCCAGAGAAATTGATTCCATTAATGATTTTAAATGCTTTAGAGGGAAAACCTTTGCCTGTTTATGGTAATGGTCAGCAAATTAGGGATTGGTTATATGTCGAAGATCATGCAAGAGCGCTTTATCTTGTCGCTACTAAAGCAAAGATAGGCGAGACTTACAATATTGGTGGACACAATGAGCAAAAAAATATTGATGTTGTAAATCTCATTTGTGATTTGCTTGAAGAATTGTTCCCAAATAAGCCTCAAGGTATTAATCATTATAAAGACCTTATTACATATGTTACTGATAGGCCTGGTCATGATCAACGTTATGCTATTGATGCATCAAAAATATATCAAGATTTAGGTTGGAAACCGCAAGAAACTTTTGAAACGGGTATGCGTAAGACTGTTTTATGGTATTTAAAAAATAAAGATTGGTGCGAGCGTATTAAAGATGGCTCATATGCAAGATCGAGACAAGGCATTATTAAATAGTAGGTAAATTTATGAAAGGAATTGTACTTGCAGGTGGGTCAGGAACTCGCCTTTATCCTATAACTCGTGGTGTTTCTAAACAATTGTTGCCTGTTTATGATAAACCTATGATTTATTATTCTTTATCGGTGCTTATGCTTGCTGGTATTCGTGATATTTTGATTATTACTACTCCTGATGATCTACCCATGTTTCAACGATTATTAGGTGACGGTTCACGATTTGGCATTAAACTTAGTTATGCTGAACAACCTAAACCTGAAGGGCTAGCTCAAGCTTTTTTAATTGGTGAAGAATTTATTCAAAAACAACGCTGTTCTTTAGTGCTGGGTGATAATTTATTCTTTGGAGAGAGTTTTGGCAAAAAATTAGCAAGAGTTGCTGCTCAAAAAAAAGGTGCAACAATTTTTGGTTATCAAGTGCTTGATCCAGAACGATTTGGCGTCGTTGATTTTGACGAAAATTTTAGAGCGTTATCCATTGAAGAAAAACCCGTCAAACCAAAATCCAATTGGGCTGTAACTGGTCTTTATTTTTATGATGAAAATGTGGTTGAAATGGCAAAACAAGTTAAACCATCTCATCGTGGTGAGTTGGAAATTACGACTCTTAATCAAATGTATTTGGATGCAGGATTGTTAAACGTTGAAATCCTAGGTCGCGGTTTTGCTTGGCTTGACACAGGTACACATGACAGTTTACTTGAAGCTTCATCGTTTGTTCAAGTGATAGAAAAAAGGCAAGGGCTCAAAGTAGCTTGCCTTGAAGAAATAGCTTATCGTAATGGTTGGTTAAGCGCTGAACAAGTAAAAGAAGAAGCTGTTAGTTCAGGCAAAACATTATATGGGCAATATTTAGCAAGATTGATAGAGCAATAGGTGGAAAAATGGAAGTTATTGCAACGAATATTGAGGGTGTAAAAATTATAAAGCCTAAAGTGTTTGGCGATGAAAGAGGTTTTTTCCTCGAAACTTTTGAGCAAAAACGTTATCAAGATATGTTAGGTATAGAACTTAATTTTGTTCAAGATAATCATTCTCGTTCACAAAAAGGGGTGTTGAGGGGATTACATTTTCAAAAGCAAAATCCTCAAGGAAAACTTGTTCGAGTTGTTAGAGGTGAAGTTTTTGATGTAGCTGTCGACATTCGTAAAGATTCCCCAACTTATGGAAAATGGGTTGGTGTTACCTTAACAGAAGAAAATAAAACGCAGCTGTGGATTCCCCCTGGGCTTGCTCACGGTTTTGCTGTGTTGTCAGATATTGCTGACTTTGAATATAAATGTACTAACTATTATGATCCTAAATCAGAAGGGTGTTTATTGTGGAACGATCCAACAGTAAATATCAGATGGCCGATTTCAAATCCATTACTATCGGCAAAAGATAAGTTAGGCAAAAAACTACAGGAGTTATAGTTAATTGATGAAAGTTTTGTTAACTGGTGCTAATGGTCAATTAGGACATTGTTTTAAAGATATCTTTCCTTCAGATTGGCAATTACTTGCCACAGACAGCCAGCAATTAGATATAACTGATGACTTAGCTGTTGATAATTTTGTCGCCTTGCATAGACCAGATGCCATTGTAAATGCTGCAGCATATACTGCAGTAGATAAAGCAGAAGATGAATATGAATTAGCTTATAAAGTTAATGCAGTCGGTCCTAAGAATTTAGCAATAATTGCCAAAAAATATCAAGCAAAACTAGTTCATGTTTCGACCGATTATGTTTTTGATGGTACCAAACGCTCCCCTTATTTAGAGGATGATTTAACCAATCCTGTTAATGTCTATGGTGAGACTAAACGAGCTGGTGAATTGTTTGTCTTAGATAATTATTCCTCTGCAATTGTAATTAGAACCTCTTGGGTTTTTAGCGAATATGGCAATAATTTTGTCAAAACAATGTTAAAACTTGGTCAAACTAGATCTGAATTAACCATTATTAATGATCAGCTAGGATGTCCAACGTATGCAGGTGATATTGCTAAAACGATTTTAAAAATGTTAATGAATGATATTCAAGGTGGCATATATCATTATTGTGGTGATAAGTATGTAAGTTGGTTCCAGTTTGCCTCTAAGATATTTGCAACAGCTAATGAATTAAATCTTATGACTAATCACAATATAATAGTAAAGCCAATTTTAACCTCAGCGTATCGAACTAAGGCTAAAAGACCGTTATATTCTGTTTTAAACATGGATAAAATAAAACAGTTAGAGATAAAAGGGTCTGATTGGAATAAAGCATTAATTGATGCGATTCCTCGCATCCATTTAGAGTAATTGATTCATTGTTAGAGGTATACAAGAACGAGGGTGTTTTTTTCTAAAAAGACATTTTACTAATTCAAGAAATTCTGAGAACGAATACTCTCTTCTTGTAAATTTTCTTAATAAATATAAAAAGACATTTAACCGGCTTTTTTTATCATAAAAAATTTTATTTAATACTTTTGAATATTCCATTTCTAGTCTTCTTGTGGCGCTTATTTTTTTTCTATCCTGTAAGTTAAAATCCAAAGAATGATTAATTTTCCCCACACATATCCCTTTAAATTGAGTTTGTTTTAATGCTTTTAAATCAAGGAAAAAACTGGTATCAATGGCATAAAGTGCATAACGTTCGTCGAAAACAGCTTGCTTTTTTTTGATTATATATTTTATTAATTGGTTAGATAGTGTTAATCCAGATGAGATAGACTCAATTTCTCCCATAGTAAAAACTTTTTTATCAAAAAGTTTTCGTGTTTCGTGATATATTGGGAAACATAATGAATTTTGTTCTGAAATCCATCCAGTAGAATAGATTTCAGGAACAATTACATCAAAATTATCATTCATGATAATGTTTTGGAAAAAATCATTATTTAATATTGAGTCTTGATCCAAGATAGTGAAAAAATCAAAATTTTCTTGCTTAATAAAAATGTTGTAGATTTTACTTAAAGCAATATTATAAAGGTTTTCATAGATAGAAAGGTGAATGTTTTTACTGTCACAAATGGATTTATATTGTATACATTCCTGATGATTCAGTGCTTTCGGGCCATTATTCCATATAATTACATTTAAAGTGATACCATTTTTATCTGAACTTAATAATGATTGAAAAGTTTTAGAATTTTCAATATTTGCATTGTATAAAATAATTATAGCCGTAATTTTCATTTATATAGTTAGGTGTATTTATTTTAGCGCTATTATATTCTAACTTTTTATGTTTAGGGAAGGTTGCTATATGAATTAATCAAATTGAAGGGAATCTTACCTGTTTTTTTGTAATATTGAAAAGTGAGGAGAGCTAATAAGATTACAATGAATTACAAAATAATTACAAAATATATTGTCAATAATGAGATAATATAGTTATACTTACTCGCTTGTAAAGCTAAATAATTTTTTTGTTAGGGAGAACATGAATATAGATTTATCATTGCTCACTCCATAAGTTGTAGAATTAAAAAGAAAAATATAATATTTTAATTCATATTTAGTCAAAAAATAAATCAAATCAATTTAAATTAAATTAAATATAGCAAGCTAGAAATTCGTTTTTGCTAAAAAATTATAAAGTCATTGTTATTGGAGATTATAAATGGCAAGCATTTTGGTAACAGGTGGGAGTGGTTTCCTCGGATCAAATTTGTGCATCAGACTGATTAATGAAGGAAACAAAGTAATTTGCGTGGATAATAACTATACAGGTAGAATGAAAAACTTGGCAAGTATAATCGATCACCCTAATTTTTCATTTATCAACCATGATGTTATTAATCCTATTGAAATCGATGGCTCTTTAGATGAAATTTATCATTTAGCCTGTCCAGCCTCGCCTCCTGCTTATCAGGGAAAAGCTGCCATCATGACAACAAAAACTTGTGTTTATGGGGCAATTAATCTACTTGAATTGGCAAAAGAGAAAAATGCCAAAATATTGTTATCCTCTACTTCAGAAGTTTATGGCGATCCGTTAGTTCACCCCCAAGTTGAAAGTTATCGTGGAAATGTAAACCCTAATGGTATAAGAGCTTGTTATGATGAAGGAAAACGTTGTGCAGAAAGTTTATTTTTTGATTATTATCGCGAAGAAAATGTAAAAATAAAAGTTATTCGCATTTTTAATACTTATGGCCCAAGAATGGATCCAAAAGATGGAAGAGTCGTAAGTAATTTTATTTGCCAAGCACTGCGTGGAGAAGATATTACTATTTACGGGGAAGGTACTCAAACTCGTTCATTTTGTTATGTAGATGATTTAATTGATGCAATGATCAAAATGATGAAAACTTCGGATGATTTTGTTGGACCAGTAAATACAGGTAACCCAGGTGAATTCACGATAAAAGAGTTAGCTGAAAAAGTAATAGCTAAAGTTGGTGGAACATCTAGAATTGTTTATTGTGACTTGCCTAAAGATGACCCTACTCAGCGTAAACCTGATATATCTCTAGCGAATGAAAAATTATCATGGAAACCAAAGATTGATTTAGATCATGGTTTAGACAAAACGATTGAATATTTTAAATCTGAAATAATGAATAATAGAGGTGATAAATAATGCAAATAGGTATTATTGGTACGGGATACGTAGGGTTGCCTACAGGTGTTGGACTAGCTGAATTAGGTCATAGAGTTATCTGTATTGACAGAGAACTGTCAAAAATAGAAAAATTACAAAGAGGCGAAGTTACTCTTTTTGAAGATGGTTTAGAAGAACTATTAAAGAAAAACTTAAAAAATGGAAATATTTCATTTACAACCTCTATGCAAGAAGGAGTTGCTGGGGCAGATATTGTCCTTATTGCAGTAGGAACACCGCCCCATCCAGTGACTAAAGAAGCCGATATGAAATATGTTCATGCAGCTGCTACCGAACTTGCTCAATATCTAGATGGCTATACAGTGATTGCAACTAAATCTACTGTTCCTGTTGGTACAGGTGATGATATCGAAATGTTAATTTCTAAAAGAAACCCAGAGGCAAAATTTGACGTGGTATCTTTGCCTGAATTTTTGAGAGAAGGTTTTGCGGTTTATGATTTTTTCAATCCTGATCGTATTGTAATAGGAACCAATTCAGAAAAGGCAAAAGAAATATTAACGGAGTTATATAAACCATTTTCTGAAAAATCAAAAATTTTATTTGTGAAAAGAAGATCAAGTGAAACGATCAAATATGCTTCTAATGCATTTTTAGCGATGAAGATCCATTATATCAATGAAATGGCGGATTTTTGTGAAAAAGCACATGCTGATATAGACGAAGTAGCGAAAGGAATGGGGTTAGATTCTCGTATCGGTAATAAATTTTTAAACCCTGGACCAGGTTATGGTGGCAGCTGTTTCCCTAAAGATACTCATGCCATGCATTTTATGGCTAAGCAAAATGGTGTGGAGCTTACACTAATTGATGCGGCAATAAAAGGCAACGAAAAACGAAAACAGAATATTGCTGGAAAAATTATTGAAAAAGTAAGTAGTGTTAAAAATGCAAAAATTGCTGTATTAGGGCTGGCATTTAAAGGTGGTACGGATGATTGTCGAGAAAGTCCTGCAATGGAAATTATTGCAGAATTATTAAAAGCAGAGTTAAAAATTATTGCTTATGATCCTAAAGGAATGGGAAATGCAAAAGAGCTGCTTGACGATAAAATTTGTTATGCTGATGACATGTATTCAGTAGCTCATGGGGCAGATATTTTAGTAATTTTAACTGAATGGGATGATTTTAAAAATTACGATTTGAATCGCATAGCGTCAACGATGAGAACGAAAAATATTTTTGATGCTCGTAATCTTTTAGATTGTGATCTTGCTAATAAGCTTGGTTTTTCATATTTTAGAATAGGGAAATAAATCAAAACTATATTAGCAATAAGGTAGGATTGATATGAGCGTTCTTGTAGTAGAGCGATTAATTAACATTATAAATTTATTATCTTGAATAACTTTATTTATGGGTATACAGCGGCTAGTTTAACTAATTTGAATATTATGAGGTTCTAATGTCATTAGATATATCAATTATTGTACCTGTTTATAATTGTGATAAATATTTGAAAAAAAGTATTGATAGTTTATTAAATCAAACTATAGATAACATAGAAATCATCTGTATCGATGATGGATCTACTGATGAGTCGCTTAACATTTTAAAGGATTATGCTAGTAAACATTCTCATATCGTTTTGTTAAGCCAAGAAAATCAAGGTCCAGCAATTGCTAGAAATAGAGGACTAGCTATTGCACAAGGTGAATACATCATGTTTTGCGATAGCGATGATTGGTATGAACCAACTATGTGTGAAAAAATGTTGGAAACAATAAGACTAAAAAATGTCGATATGGTTATGTGTGATTGCAATATTGTAAAGTATGACAAATCATATGATGTGCGTGATGATGATATTAATTATCATAAACTAAATATTTTTGGATATCACACGTTGACTTTTGAACTGAGGCATAAAGTTAGTAGTGTCCTTTGGAATAAGATCTTCAAAAAAAGTATTATTGATAAATTTAATATTGATTTTCCATCTGGTTATTATCATGACGATGTGGCGTTTATTTTACAATATCTTTGTTCGTCAAAAAATTTGTATGCAATTGATTGTAATCTATATAATTATGTATTTCGAAGCAATTCGATAATGCATCAAACTTATTTTACACCAAATCATGAAAAAAAATTATTTGATGTAATTGATGCAATGAAATATTTTTATTCTAAATTAGTTGAAAATAATAATTTAGTTGGTAATAAAAAGCTTTTTATAACAAAGTTAGTTTCAGTGATTCAATGGGTATTAAAATATAATAACAATGAAGAGAAAATGGTTTATTTTTTAAATTATTGTAATGAGAAACTGATTTTTGATTTAGATCTAGATATTTTCCCTGAAAGTAATGAACGTTATTACATAAATATGGTAAAAGATAAAAATTATGATTTCTTCAGAAAGCTACATAATATTCAAAAAGAAAATAATATATCCAGTCAGAAAGAGATTAAGAAAATAACTAAAGTTAACAAAATGATTTTTGGTAAAATATTAGTTATCATTCGTAGTTATTTGCTTTTTCCATATTATATTTATCGAATATATAAAAAATTATAAAAATTTTTTAAAAAGCAATTTAGGAGCTGTTTATCTTTAAAAAGGCATAAAGTTGTTGTTATAATTTAATTTCTCCAAAAATTAACAATAACAATGCTTTATGCCTAAAACAATATTAATAATATACATTTGAAAAAAATCATCAAAATTGATTCTAAATACAGGTCTAATTTACAATAAACGAGCACATTGCAACACACTGGAAGTATAATTTATAGCGAATGCGAGTTTGTCACTGTGCAATATATCCCAAGGAAATTTTGAGGGCTAGAACATCATGGTTTTCCAACGTTTTAATTTCTGACAAAAAAGGGCTTATTGGCACAATTGATAATAATACAGTTCACTAGGTTTAGTAAGTAGTAAAACAGAAAATACCCAATTATTTATACTCCATGGTTAAAATAATCTTCTAAAAACTCATAAGGCGTTTTTTCCAAAACTGCTTTATGTGGTTTAACTGTAAATACTCCATTTTTAGTCCAAAACTAACGTAGAAAATTATGTTGATTATTTTAGTGACTATATTCAATAGGGATCATATTATTTAATACCTCATGGGATCTTTAAGTATTATAAATGGCGAGTGATTCTTCGGTCATTCTCCCAGCTTGTTCTAGGTTGTTAAAAAATACAAATCTAACACATCGGTTCAGTAAGTCTGGTTAAATCGTTCATTGTAATCATTTTGATATGGGCTATCAGGCTCAATATAATCAATGGTGATACTTTAAGGTTTTGCCCAAGAGGTAAAGATTCTTCCAGTAAATTCAGGTTCATTATTGCCCCATATTTTGATTATATCACCGATGATATCAGTCAATTTATCTAGATAATAGGTAAATTCTACCAACCGATAATTTGACAGCAATGCCAATGAATCCCTAATGCTTCTCGGTTGAAATTATTGATGATGTTGAAAGTTCTAATATAACGTTGATTTTGACTACTATCATTCATAAAATCCATTGATCAATATTTACCTTATTTATTGAAGAGCGTTCACTTTTTCTGGTGCTAATAGTGGGATACGCTTTTACGCTTTATTTTGAGGTTAAATTTTAACTCACAATATACCCAATAAATACGGCTATGCTTCCATTTATAGCCTAGATTTCAGATATACAATGAAAATATTTAGGCTCCCCAGGTAAATGTTTTTCATCTATATATTGTTCAATATCAAAATAATCGTTGAGTCATCTAGTAAGTTAAGTTGTAGTAAGCACTACCACTTAATCCATCAATAGAACAACTTATGGTAATTAAGATATATTTAGTAACTTGTAGCTCTTTTGCTGATGTTTTTCGTCTTTGGTGGGAGCTAGCTTGTTTATGATTTTCTCATGAAGCTGTGATTTTAAATTTAACTCAACAAGCTTGATTAATCTTCCGATATTTTGCTTCAAATTATTTTAAAAGTTTGTTATCTGAGTTTTCCATACTGTTATATTTTTCTCTCTATTTATAAAAGGCTGAATTACTCATGCCATATTTTCGGCAAAGCTCTTTAACTGGAATATCTACTTTGAGCTGTACTATTTTATGGGATAGCTATATAAAAAATACAAAGAAAAAATTAAAATAAGAAATTTCTTGGTTTTATCGTATAATAAAAAATTTACGTTAGAAAAAATTTTTCTCTATCAGTTATATTGTGAGGAATAGATGTTACCTGATATATCAATTATTATACCTGTATACAACTGTGATAAATTTATTAAAAAGTGCATTGATAGTTTATTAAATCAAACTTTTAAAAACATTGAAATTATATGCGTTAATGATGGTTCTAAAGATAATTCTTTAACTATATTGAATAGTTTTTCACAAAAAGATAAACGCATAATTGTTATTGATCAAGAAAATAGTGGGCCTGCAGAAGCAAGAAACAAAGGATTAAAAAAATCTTGTGGTGAATTCATTATGTTTTGTGATAGTGATGATTGGTACGAGCCAACAATGTGTGAAAAAATGTTGGAAACTATTCAATCTAAAAGTGTTGATTTAGCCATATGTAATTGTAATGTTGTCAAAGATGAACAAAAATATGATTTGCGTGATAATGATATTGATTATCATAAGCTAACTTATTATGGTCTTCATTCATTAACTTTTCCTTTTAAAACTAGAGTTAATAGTGTTCTTTGGAATAAAATTTTTAAAAGAAGTATTATTGAAAAATATAATATAGCCTTTCCTTCAGGTTATTATCATGATGATATGGCATTTGTATTGCAATATCTTTGTTGTGCAAAAACGATTTATGCTATTGATGTTCATCTTTATAATTATTTACTTCGAAGTGATTCTATAATGCATAAAACATATTTTTCAGCTAAAGATAGGAAAAAGATGTTTGATGCAATAGATGTAATGAAATATTTATTATTAAGGCTTTCAGATAATAATTTATTAAATGATAATAAGACTTATTTTATTGTAATATTATCAGGATTAATAAAATGGGTAATAGGGATGTGTAACAGTAAGGAAGAAATTATTTTCTTTTTAAATTATTGTAATGAAACCATATTATTTGATTTGGATCTTGATTGTTTTCCTGATATTGAAAATAAAGTTCCTCTACTGAATATAAAGGATAAATACTACCAGCCTTTTTATCAAGAAGATAATAAAAAGAAAAAAAAGAAACCCGTCAAAAAATTTATCAAAAAAGTATTAACTTTTAGTTTTTCTTATTTTCTTTTTCCTTATTATATTTATAAAACTTATAAAAAAATGTAATTATTTTCGAATAATAATTTCGGCTAGTTAATATTCTAAATATTATTCAAAAATAAGATGTATATAAAACACATAATTTACTAGTATGTTGTAATTATAAGTAAATTTCATTAGTATAATTTTAATGATTTATTTATATAATTTTAGGAAAATAAAAATTTTATGATTTATAAGAAAGTAAAAAATGGTGATACTCGTTATTATCAACTTTTTGGATTAAATTGTGTTAAAGTCGTAAATTCAAAAAGCTTAATGTGCGTTTATTTTTTTGGTTTTAAAATTTTGAAAAGAGTGAAATTAAACTATATTAAGTCTCTTACAGAAAAATTAGCAAATGAAGTTAGTATTATTCGAACTGAGAATGCAGCTAGGTATGAAAAGTTAGAAGGCTATATCAGTGAGCATATAAGTAAGATCACTTATAATATAGATAATAAATTCAATATATTTATGAATGAAATTGATGGACGCATTAATAATATTAATAGCCTATCTAAAAATATTGATAATCAATTTAATGGGTTATCTTTGAATATTAACAATATTAATGCTTATTCAAAAGCTCATATGGAAAGTTTTGCTGGTTTTAAAAATAAATTTACAGGTCAAGATATAGTCATTTTATGCACTGGTCCCACGCTTGCAAAATATCAGCCAATTGAAAATACAATCAATATTGGTGTAAATAGGGCTTTCAGACGTGGTGATATTAGCCTTGATTTTATTTTTATTCAAGATATCACTGGTCTTAAAAACGATATTGATGCAATAAATAATTATAATCCTGAAACATGTCAAAAATTTTATGGAAGCAGCATAACTTTTGGTGCTTCCATACCGGAAAAAGATTTAATTAAAGCCAATGCTAAGCGATATTATGTTGGCAGTTTCTTTACCGATTTTTTCCCTGATATTACATCTTCAGTTTTTCCAGAATATGGATCCGTTGTATTTTCTGCATTAGCATTTGCTCTTTATACTCATCCAAAGCGAATTTATTTAGTTGGGTGCGATGTATGCCAAAATGGCTACTTTGATAACGATGATCAAAATGCATTTTCTTCTAATATTGATTCTCTTTTAAATGGATGGCACGTATTTAAAAAGTTCAAAGATCAGTTTTATCCTGATATAGAAATAGTTTCTATTAATCCAATAGGATTGAAAGGAGTTTTTGAAGATGTTTATCAATAGAGTTTTAATTTTTAATGCTATAAAAAGTATTTAATAATTATTTCTATTAGAAATCATATAGTTATAAGATGTAAATAATTAACATAGAAATTAATTATATACTAGTATATATACTTTGAATGTTTTATTTTTTCTGCAATTATTTCAGCGCATTGTAAATGATTTCTAATTTTGGGATAGGTAAAAACTCAAATATAATTAATAGCTAGTATTAAATAATGTTCTGAAAATTGATTACATTATGTAATGTAAAAAAAAGGTAATAGTTCGATAATTTAATCAATACCGTTTTTTTTATAGTATAATCTTTCCAATTTACTTATATAAAATTTTAAATTATGTCCAAAAAATATAATTCCTTGACTGCACTTATAAAACTTTGGCCATTTGTAAAGCCATACAAAAAGGCTTTGTTTGTTGCAATTTTGGGTCTTTTATTAAATGCAATTACAGATTCAACTTTAATATCGTTGACCAAACCGTTGCTTGATAATGGTCTAATGGATAAAAACTATGGGCTTTTAATTACTATTGCTATTGCTATTATTGGGTTAATAGCATTAAGAGGCTTATCCAATTATGGATCAACCTATTGTTTATCTTGGTTGTCAGGTAAAGTTATCACTAAATTTAGACAAATGATTTTCAACCATTTAATGAAAAGTCCAGTTAGTTATCATGAAAAACAGTCTATTGGTGATTTAGTATCAATTATTACGTTTAACACTCAAATGTTATCGAAAGCTTCTTCTGATGCATTAATTATTCTTGTGCGCGAAATAACATACGCTGTTGGTTTATGTATAGTGATGTTTTATGGTAATTGGAAATTAGCATTAGTATTAATTATTCTTGTACCTTTAATTATTCTGGTTGCTCAATTTATTGCAAAAAGATTTAGAGAAACACTTACTTCGATGCAAAAAGGTATGGGGGAGATTACTGCCGCAGCTGATGAAATGCTAAAAGGGCATAAGGAAGTTTTAGTTTTTAATGCAAAAGAGTATGAACGATCTAATTTCAATGAAATTACTGACACTTTTCGACGTGGTTTACTTAAAATCGAATTTGTTTCCCGATTATCTACGCCGATTATACAGTTGATTGCAACATGTGGTTTAGGATTAATATTATATCTCGTTGCAAGCCAGAGTTTAGATATCACACCAGGTTCTTTTACTGTGGTTTTTTCTGCTATGGTTGCGGTGATGCGTCCACTACGGGAATTAACCAGTTTACATGTGGAATTACAAAAAGGTGCTGTGGCATGTGAATCATTATTTGAATTGCTTGACTCACCATTAGAAGAAGATAGTGGAACGATTGTTGCTAATCATATTCGAGGTGATATTGAGTTCAAAAATGTAACATATCAGTATCCAACGGCTCATTCACCAGCTCTTAATAATATTAATTTAAAAATTAAAGCAGGACAAACGTTAGCTTTAGTTGGGCGCTCAGGAGCAGGTAAATCAACTATTGCAAGCTTAATTCCTAGATTTTATGACTTAGAACAAGGTGAAATATGTTTAGATTCTATAAATGTCAAAGACTATACTTTAAAGTCATTAAGAAATCAAATTGGTTATGTGTCTCAGCAAGTACATTTATTTAATGGAACTATTGCAGATAATATTGTTTACGGTGAAAAAGGTCAGCATAGTCTAGAAGAGATTATTAATGCGGCTAAACTTGCTAATGCAATGGAATTTATTGATAAATTAGAGCATGGTATTGATACTGAAATTGGTGATAATGGTATTTTATTATCTGGAGGTCAGCGGCAACGTATTGCTATTGCAAGAGTATTATTACGAAATAACCCAATTTTAATTTTGGATGAAGCAACCTCAGCTCTCGACAACGAGTCAGAAAAGCTGGTCCAAGAAGCCATTGAAAGATTACAAAAAGGTAGAACTTCGATTATCATTGCTCATCGTTTATCGACGATTGAAAAAGCTGATCGTATTTTAGTTATTGATAGCGGTAGAATTGTAGAAGATGGCAATCACCAATCACTTATCGAACAAAATGGTATTTATGCATTAATGCATAAAATGCAATTTAACTCTTAAAATAGTTGATTTAGTAAAAAAATATGACTCAAAATAACCATAAAAATATTAATGATATAGATCGAGATTCATCAACATGGCAAACTTTTTTGAAGTTATGGCCATATATTGCACAACATAAATTTATTTTATTTATATCAGTAATTTTGTTAATTATTAGTGCATTTGCTGATACTTCATTGATTGGCATATTGCGCCCATTGCTTGATCGTGGGTTTTCAATGAATGATCAAGAGTTTTTATATATGGCACCCTTTTTCATCTTTGGTTTAGTACTGATGCGAGGTATTGCAAATTATGGTTATTCTGTATTTTTAGCCTTAGTTTCAGGTAAAATTGTTATGCGGATTCGACAAAGGTTATTTGCTCACTTTGTTGATGCTCCTGTTAGCTTCTACGATCAATCTTCAACAGGAAGGTTATTATCTAGAATTACTTATGATACAGAACAAGTCGCTGCTTCATCGTCAGATGCCTTAATTACAATAATACGTGAATCAGCTTTTGTATGTGGGCTTTTCTACACAATGTTTTATAACAGCTGGCAGTTATCGTTGTCTTTAATTATTGTTACTCCTATTGTTGTTAGCTTAATTACCTTTATTTCTGTAAAGTTTAGAAAATTAGCCAAAAATATGCAAAACTCCATGGGTAATGTTACCATGTCGGTCGAGCAAATGCTTAAAGGGCATCGAGAAATAATTGTATTTGGAGCCCAAGATGAAGAGTCAAAAAATTTTGAAAAAGTAAGTAATAAATTTCGTCGTGATGGTATGCGTTTAGTGTCTATATCAGCATTGTCTACACCAATTATACAATCAGTTATTTCCTTCGCAATAGCATTTGTCTTGCTTACTGCAAGTGATCCTGAACTAAATATAACACCAGGTGAATTTACTGTTGTTTTTTCATCATTAGTTGCATTAATGCAACCAATCAAAAGTTTAACGAGTGTTAATGCTAATTTTCAAAAAGGTATGGCTGCTTGTCAGACACTCTTTGCTATTTTAGAACAACCAGTAGAATCAGATAAAGGCACTGTAAATATCGAAAGAGTCAAGGGCGATATTAAGTTTAATCATGTATCTTTTGGTTATGAAACACGGCAAGATTTGGCTTTACAAGATATTAGTTTTTCAGTCCCAGCTGGAAAAACTGTAGCATTGGTTGGGCGATCAGGTTCAGGAAAAACGACAATAGCTAGTTTATTAGCGCGTTTTTATGATATTTCTGAAGGTGAAATATTCATTGACGGTTACAATATACAGGATTTAACGTTAAATTCTTTGCGTAATCAAATTGGATTAGTATCACAAAATGTTCATCTCTTTAATGATTCTATTGCTAACAATATTGCTTATGGTCGGATTGGTGAGTACACAATAGAGGAAATAGAAGAAGCTGCAAAAAAGGCTTATGCTTATGATTTCATTATACAATGTGAAAATGGATTTGATACCAAGGTTGGTGAAGGTGGTTCGCTATTATCTGGTGGGCAAAGACAACGAATTGCTATTGCTAGAGCACTTTTACGGAATAGCCCAATTTTAATTTTAGATGAGGCTACTTCTGCGCTAGATACTGAATCAGAAAGAGCCATTCAAAAAGCCTTAGATGAATTGCAAAAAGGCCGAACAGCTATTGTTATAGCACATAGATTATCTACTATTGAAAAAGCTGATGAAATATTAGTTATTGATAATGGGCATATAATTGAACGAGGTAATCATAAAACATTACTTCAAAAAGAAGGTATTTATGCTAAATTGTATTTATCAAATCAATTAGGATAATTTATTGTGGCATTGCAGATTTTACGGTTATATATTTAACAATAAATAAAATTCAAAAAAATTTGATTTGTATCGATATATTCATTGTTTATAGTGATTAATTTTAAAGCAGCAATGTAGTAAAGTTAGCTTAGAAATATAAGGTAATATGATGAGTTTAAAAAGGATTGTAGTCGATTTTATTTGTCTATTTATAAAAGATAACAAAAAAAAATATTTCTTTAAAAAGAAATATGGTAGTAAAACTCCTTATATATTATATAGAAAAAATGCAAAAATTTATGAAAATATCTATATTCCTATCTACAAGCCTAATGTAAGACTATGTTCCATTGAACCCGAAATTTACAATAAAAAAGGTGAAAAAATTCGGGTCATGTTTTTAAGAGATCGCTATCGCCCTGATGCTTCATCGCAAACAAGTAACCTTATCTATTGGGATAAATACAATTTCGAATTGCCTTTACATTTATATACCCATGGTCGTATGTTAGAAACAATGGGGTCACCACGTAATCGTTTTGGTGCTCTAGTTGAAACAAAAGGTATAAAACCAGATAGTTATGATATATTCAAAAACTATCAGGGGTTAGAAAAAGATTTTGATTTGATATTTACCTATGATGAAAAATTATTAAACGAAATACCAAATGCTCGATTTGTTCCTTTTTGTGCAGACATAAAACTTTTTACAAGAGATTTTATTATGTTACCTAACTTAGAGGGAATCTTTCAACAAAACTTATTTTATGAAAAGATAAAAAATATATCCATGATATCTTCCGGAAAAAGATTATGTGATTTACATCTTAAACGAATTGCGACTGCGATTAAATTAAAAAATAATCCCAATGTTGATACGTTTGGAACGTTTGACGGTGGTAACATTGTTGAACCTTATGATACTTTGAAAGATTATCGGTATTCTATTATCTTTGAAAATGAAATATCACCATATTGTTTTACCGAAAAATTGACAAATTGCTTTGCAACTCAGACAGTGCCTATCTACATTGGAGCGACTAAAATTTATGAATTTTTTGATGAAGATGGTATTATCCGAGTAGATGAAAGTGAAATTGATAATATTGAATATATAATTAATCAATGTAATGAGGCAGATTATTTATCTCGAAAAAAGGCGATTATGAAAAATTTCATTACCGTCCAAAAATTTGCAAATAATGAAGACTATATGTACAAAACTTATATAAAAGATAATTTTTGATATCGCGTTTTAATAATTTGTTCCAAAACTATTGGATTTAACTCAAAACGATAGCTTTTAATTAGTTGGTACAACAGTGGAAATAATAAATGATTAATATTAATGAATTCCTACAAAATAAAAAAGAAATAATTTTAAATAATAAAACATCGCCCGAACAATGGCATGTGCTTCTTTGTTTTGATGATGATTATGCCTTACCTGCAGGAGTAAATATCCACTCAATTATTAAAAATAATGCAGATAAAGCATTACATTTCCATTTATTTATGCAGAATGTATCAGATGCGAATAAAAGTAAAATAGCCCAACTTGCATCGGATTTAGTATCATTAACTGAATATGATATTAACGATAAACTCCAAATTCATACAAATAACACCAAATATTTTCCTGTTTCAGCTTGCCTACGCATAATTGCTCCATTAATTATATCTAAAGATATTAACAAATTACTTTATGTTGATAGCGATACATTATGTTTAGGATCATTAGAACAACTATTTAATACTAATTTAACTGATCAAGTTGTTGCTGCTGTCCCTGATGTTGAAAATACTCAAAAATCCCAATGCAAAAAATTTGAAATCGAATATGGTAATTATTTTAATTCCGGTGTAATTCTATATAACATCGAAAACTGGAATCAGTTAGATGTAACAAATAAAGCGCTAAATCTATTAAATGAAGGCGTAGCTTATAAATTCCCAGATCAAGATGTATTAAACCTTTTATTGAAAGATAAAGTATATTATCTTCCAAGAAAATATAATAATATTACAGTACTTACAGTTGAAGGAAATGAGGATTTGAAAGTATCTGATAACGCCATTTTTATTCATTATGTATCAGGTAGCAAACCATGGTTTAGACTTTATTTGACCCCTGTATATCAGCAATATATTAATGGATCGCCTTGGAGGGACACTTCATTATTATTAGCCAATAACAAATCACCTTCAACTACTCGCCGTTACGCTAAAATTTTATCGAATGAAGGTAAATATTGGAGAGCTGTTCTTTATTATACTCTATATTTAAAGCATAAAATTTGGAAAAAATGATTTAGCGAACTCAATAACATTTAGCTAAAATTGTATAAATCCAAGTAATCATTATTGGTGAAGAATAAAATCAGTTATATTATGAATGCAAAACAATGTATAACACATTAACGGTTTATAATTATTTTAATTAAGGTTTACATGAATATTAACCCTCTAATATCGGTAGTTATCCCTGCTTATAATACAAAAGATGTGATTGAAAAGACCCTTAAATCAGTGGAGGCGCAGACTTATCAAAATTACCAAATGATAATTATTGATGATGGATCAACCGATGGCACATCACAATTGCTAGATGAATATCAGCAAAATAATAATAAATGTATTGTTTATCATCAAACTAATAGTGGGGTATCAGCAGCAAGGAATAAAGGGATAGAATGTTCTACAGGTGAGTTTATTTGCTTTTTAGATAGTGATGACACTTATGCTCCTACCTTTTTTGAAACAATGTTATTACGACAACAGCAAACACATGGCAACATTGTTTATTGTGGATTTTATCGGATAAAAAAAAGTAGTATTGTTAAAGAGATATTTAATTTTAATGAGGGTAATATTGTCAAAAGTTTTCTTGAAAAATGCTTTCATATCTCAGGTATGCTGTTTAGACGTTCATTTTTAATCGACAATAACATCACATTCGATATCGATCTAAAAGTGTGTGAAGATATTTTCTTTACGATCAAAACAATAACTAAAAGTGATGTCTTTGTGGTAAAAGAGCACTTATTTAATTATTTTTATCGTGAAAAATCAGTAACAAATGCAACTGCAATAATTGATTTATATTTAGAAGATATTAACACATGGTCACGTATACAATTTTATTTAAATCAGAATTATCATTGTGAAGATCAACTTATTGTAAAGCAGTTGGTTCAATCAATTTTAGTCAAACTAAAAACAAAACTATTAATTGAATATTTAAAAAACTTCAACTACAAGCAAATTCGTAATTATCTTAATAAAGATTTAGGATTTATCAATGAGATAAAAATTGTTGATACACAATACTTACGTAAAACTGATCAAAAAAAAATAAAAATTATCAAATCTACTAACTTAATGGTTTGGATTTTTGGTAGCTTATATTATCGATATATTAGGCGTGGTTCAAAAAAGTAACTAAATGGATAAGTAGAAGTGTTTAATCTAATTAAACTGTAATAACAGGGCAGAAACAATATGAATAATCAAAAAATAAATATAGCCTTTTGTACAGATAGTAATTATCTTGAATATGTCGCAATTGCAATAAAATCAATTCAATTAAATAATTTACATAATTCTATACAATTCTATGTATTTTTATATGATGTTCCGAAAAGTGAACTTCAAATCTTTCAAAAACTTGATGCCCCTATTGAAATTCTGACAATTGACCAGCAAGAAATAGAAAAATATCAAAATGAGCATAAATTAAAACATATTAACCGTTCAATGTATATTCGGTTATTAGTCCCTCGACTACTATTAGGTAAAGTGGATAAATTTATCTATTTAGATGCTGATACGCTCTGTTTCAAAGACATATCTTCAATTAAACAGGTTGATATTGATACTGTAATATGTGCAGTAGTTTCAGACTCATTAAAACAGCAAAACGTAGCTAAAAATGTTAGTCGATTAAAATTAAATTCAGCGAATTATTTTAATTCTGGGTTCCTTTATATTAATACCAAAAATTGGTGTGAATTTGACGTTGAAAATAAAGTTAATGCCATTTTATTAAATCCTCAGTCAAAACTGATTTATCCAGATCAAGATGCATTAAATCTTGTTTTACAAAATCATGTTAAATTTATTGATTGTAGATGGAATTATCTTTTTACTTGGATGACTGAATCTGAAAAAGAACAATTTTTTTACCATGAAGATACTCTTCCTTATATTATCCATTTTACTGGAGCAAGAAAGCCTTGGTATCTTGAGCATATTGGGTTAGCTCAAAACTTATATGTTTTTTATAAACATTTCACGCCATGGCATAAGCAACCTTTAAAAAGTTATCTTCCGAGAATGAGAATTAATGATTATCGTATTTATGGAAAGTCCTTTTTAAAAAAAGGTAAATTATTTAAAGGGACAAAATTTTTAATAACTTATTTATTATTGAAATTAAACAAGAAAGAAAAAAATAACAAACCAAGCTAGGATTTAAAGAGTATGAGTAATTTTGTGTGGCAAATAAAGTTTTTACGTAAAAAAATAAAATTATTTTTTCTAAATACAATAAACAAACTATTAATATGCTGTTTTCCTAAAAGAAAAGAGGAATTTGATCCTTCAAAAATAAAAACAATTTTAATTGCTCGTAATGACAAAATTGGCGATTTGGTAGTGACCACCCCGTTAATCAAAAATCTCGCGCAAGCAGGCTATGATGTATATGTATCATCGCAACAAGGAAGTCTGGCTATTATTGAGCATAACCCATATGTAAAAGGCACTTTTAGCTACAATGACTATTCAATAAAAGATTTATTTCATACCATAAAAAAAATTAGGAAAAAGCATTTTGACCTTGTTATTGACACTAGGCCTTTTTATTCTTTCGAGATGAGAAAAATTATATTTTGCGCTTTTACCAACTCAACTCATTTAATGGGATTTAATAAAAGCAATGTGAAAACTTATAATATATCTATCCCTTATTATGATAATAATGCTCATATAACAAATCAGCTAAATATGGTATATACCTATTTAAATGTGAGAACTCATGATTACAGTTATGACCTTCATACATCATCAGCAAACGAAAAATATATATTAGATTTTTTATCCCAAAATAATATAGACAAATTTGTTATCGTTAATCCTTTTGGTGGAGCAAGAAAGCGGGAATTATCTCAATGGCAAATGGAATGCCTTGTATCAAGTTTGAAAGAAACAAAGTTTGGTTATCAAATAGTATTTATTGGTGAACCTAATAAACTGAATAAAATTGATGCAAAATTAGGATTAAAATTTAAATCTAACTCAATTTTAGATATTGTTGCCTTAGTAAAAAAATCATCATATGTAGTAACCGTTGACACTTCTATTGTTCATATCGCAGCCGCCTTTAATTTGCCATGCTTAACGATCTATTCTGAATCTATCTTATATGAAGAAACTGATGATATTAATTTAAAAATGCGAAGAAAATGGAAAAACTATTTTAAGCAGTCTTGTAATTATCTTGTTGATAAGACTTATTTAAACCAACATAACTTAACAGTTGAATTACCTTATTGTTATGAACAATTATGGGCACCAAATAACCCAAATGCCAAACAAATTGTTTTTTATAAGTCTTTTTTAGGTAAAGTAGATAATAATGAATTTATCAATCGGATTTCGGATAGTATGCCATAATGAAATTTAACAAATTATTTTTATAGACTCAAATCAATATTAATCTGCCATTTGGTAATAAAACCTAATTTACCAAATGGATAATTTATTTAGTAAATATTTTTTTAGTTACTCTTATTTTTAGTATTATTTCATTAAATTAGGTTTGAATTCAAATATATCTTTTTTGAAAAGTTATTGTTATAGTATGACTAATTCATAGGTTATTAATTATCCCATTCCATTGTAATAAATACAGCTGTTTTACACTGTTTCTTATAGTATAACCTTGTATAATTTATTAAATAATTTTTAAAAGTTTATTTAAAGCTGTTTTTTTTAATTAGGTGTGATTTAAGTGATTGATGATTTTGCAGATAATGGTTTGCTAGCTAAAACTATTGAAGGCTTTGTGGCTCGAGAACCACAAAGGATCATGGCAAGTAAAATTACTGAGTCAATAAAAAAACAGCAATCGCTTGTTGTTGAAGCAGGAACTGGAACGGGTAAAACATTTGCTTATTTAGTACCTGCTTTGCGAAGTGATAAAAAAGTAATATTGTCAACTGGTTCTAAAAACCTACAAGAACAGTTATTTAGTAAAGACTTGCCAATTATCAAAAAGGCATTGAATTACACGGGCAAAGTATCGTTGCTTAAAGGACGCTCTAATTACCTTTGTTTAGAACGGTTGTATCACCAATATGCTGCTGCGGGTGATCTTAATAAAGAGCTAAGAGTGGATTTAGCACGTGTAAAGAACTGGTCAATTAAAACAAAAGATGGTGATATTAGCAAATGTGCTAACGTGACTGAAGAGAATGCAATTTGGACAATACTGACGAGCACTAATGAGTCTTGTCTTGGCAGTGATTGCGAGCATTATAACGATTGTTATGTTGTCAAAGCCCGTAAACGTGCATTAAATGCAGATATTGTTGTAGTTAATCATCATCTATTTTTGGCGGATATTGTTGTTAAAGATACTGGATTTGGCGAACTTATACCTAAAGCTGATGTCATGATTTTTGATGAAGCACATCAATTGCCAGATTTAGCTTGTCATTATTTTGGGCAACAATTGAGTAGCAGGCAATTATTTGATTTATCTAAACAAATTATGCTTTGTTATCGGACGGAAGTAAAAGATATGTCTCAATTACAGCAGTGTGCAGATAAATTGCAAAAAAGTGTTCAAGATCTACGTATCATTGTTAGCCAGCAAGCCCCAAAAGGAAACTTGCGATATCTTTTGAGTCAAGAATCAATAAAAAATGAGTTGTCTTATCTATTTGATGTATTGAACTTTTGTCATGAGATTCTATTATTGGGTTTAGGGCGGTCCACCACATTAGATAACTGTTTTGAACGAGTGAATCAATATATTTTACTTTTAAAAAGATTAAGCGAAACAAAAGTAATGGGGTTTAGTTACTGGTATGAAAGTACACCTAACTATTTTATATTTGCTTTAACACCCTTATCCGTTTCGGATAAATTTGCTGAACTGTTAGTTGAACGAAAAGGATGCTGGATATTTACTTCTGCAACATTATCGGTTGATAATCAATTAGGCTATTTTACTAAACGTTTAGGACTAATTAATGCCGATTCATTGATACTAGAAAGCCCTTTTGATTATCAACATCAAACGATATTATGTGTTCCTCGTTATATTCCTTCTCCTAATGAAAAAGGTAATGCTGAAAAACTTGTTGAAATTTTATTACCTGTAATCGAAGCAAATAACGGGCGTTGTTTTTTCTTATGTACTTCTTACGCCATGGTGAATGCTTTAGCTAAGCAATTTAGGGAACTAATACAATTACCAGTGCTAGTCCAAGGGGAAACCAGCAAAATTAAGTTACTTGAACAGTTTATTCAAAGCGGCAACGCATTATTAATTGCTACTAGTAGCTTTTGGGAAGGCATTGATGTTAGAGGCGATACTCTATCATGTGTTATTATAGATAAATTGCCTTTTATATCACCAGAAGATCCATTGATTAAAGCTCGGATGGAAGATTGCCAAATGCAAGGTGGTGACGCATTTGATGAAGTACAGTTACCCGAAGCGGTAATCACTTTAAAACAAGGTGTTGGGCGATTAATTCGCCACCATGATGATCGGGGGGCGATTATTATCTGTGATAATCGTCTAGTGATGCGACCTTATGGTGCAACTTTTATTAATAGCTTGCCACCTTCGCCAAGAACTCGAGATGTTAATAAGGTTATTAATTTCCTATTAACTAAACGCTGATTTGAAAAGATTAATTATTTTGAGGAAAAAATGAGTACTATTTTAGCCATTGATACTTCAACAGAAGCCTGTTCCGTAGCTTTGTCCTACCAGAACGAAATCACATATGATTTTATTATCTCTGCTCGCGATCATACCAAACAAATATTGCCAATGGTTGATAAATTACTCAAACAATCTGATTGTTCACTTTCAAAAATTGATGCAATCGCTTTTGGACAAGGTCCTGGTAGTTTTACTGGTGTTCGAATCGGCATTGGGGTTGCACAAGGTTTGGCTTTAGGCATTGATAAACCAATGATTGGTGTATCAACTCTTATGACTTTAGTGCAAGGTGTATACCGTACAGAACAGGCAACAGATATAATTGCAGCTATTGATGCGAGAATGAATGAAGTTTATTTAGGGCAGTATCGTTATATTAATAATCAATGGCAAACGATAATACCCGAATGCGTTATTGCTCCGGAACAAGTAATCGAAAAAGTGCAGAATATTAATGAAAATAGTTATAGTGCTGGTACCGGATGGCAAACTTACCCAAATATGCTTAACAATATAAAACGAAGTAATATTTTACTGCCTCATGCTCAAGATTTAATTGTGATTGCAGATCAAAAATGGAAAAGAAAAGACATAATTAACGTTGAAGAAGTTGAACCAACTTATTTGCGTAATGAAGTAACATGGAAAAAACTACCTGGACGTCAATAAAATAGAGTAAACATAAAAATTTAAGCCTCATTTTTGGGGCTTAAATTTTATATGAAAATTATTAATATTACTTATTCTTTATAAAGTCCTAAATGCTCTTTTGCATAAGCTTCGAAATCAGTACAACCGCCGATTGGTTTTTCATCAATAAAAATCTGTGGAACTGTTTCTACAGGTTTTCCAACGCTCTTAGATAAATCTTCTTTCGTGATACCTTCAGCATTAATATCTACATAACGATATGAAAAATCATCGCGTTCTTGTGAAAGCTTTTCGGCAAGCTCTTTTGCTCGCACACAGTAAGGACACCCTTGACGCCCGAAAATTACGGTATACATTTAACACCTCTGGTAAGTGAATTTAAGTTGCATTTACTATACTTAACTTTTAGAAAATTAAAAGTATCTAATTATAGTTAATCAAAAAGATTATATCCATTAATTTGACTGTTTGAAAGTGAGTTAGCTTTAAAAATAGTATCTAGCGAGTTTTTCCATTATTTTCAATTTTATGTTCTATTTATCAATACATAAGCAGTGAGCCATCTTTTGTTATCTTTGTGACCAAATAATAGATTATAATCTAACTTTGATAACTAATTGGGTGTAAATATGTTAAAAAAAATTTTATTTGTTTTAGTATTATTTCCCTTCATGGTTTTTGCATCTTATAAGGAATGCATGGTTAAACCAAGTTACAATATAACAATTAATGACCAAAATGTGCATATTTTTAATAAAAAAAGTGATATGTTAATATTACCTGATGGTGAGGTAATTTTTAATGGTAAATCGATAGCCTTAGGGTCACAATTACAAAATGTAACAACTCAATTTCAGCAAGAGTTACGGCAACATCTACCACAATTGGAACAACAGACTTTAAATTTGTTAAGAGAAGTATATGAAATATTTGAAAAGGCGATTCAAACAAGATTAAATAATGATAGCCAACTAAGTAGCGAATTAAAAACATTATATAAGCGTCTTGTAAACTTATTACAGCAATCAATAGTTACTATCAACAATGAAACCTATTTTAATTATAAGAATTATAATAATTTAAAAAAAGATGGTGAAGCTATTGGTCAAGAAATTTTTTTAAATGTTGTGGGAAACAGTATTTTACAACTAAATATATTTAAAAATTACAATGCAATTAAACAAATATCTAAAAAAGAATGGAAATTGCAAAAACCGAAATTAAAAGTATTTGATGAGTATGTTTGTTCTGTTATTACCCATATAGATGAGCAATATCAAAAAATATTAATTTATCTTAATCAATTGAATGACAAGTGAATAGACATTAATAAAAACTTTTGCGAGAATATTATTTTTATTTGGATAAAGAATTAAAGCCCATGACTGCACATATAATTGATGGTAAAGCATTAGCACAACAAGTGCGAAATGACATTGCGACTAAGGTAAAAATTCGGATTGAAAAAGGGTTATCTGTCCCTGGGCTTGCAGTAATACAAGTGGGTTCAGATCCTGCATCGAAAATTTATGTTAAAAATAAGCGAAAAGCTTGCGAAGATGTTGGTTTTATTTCATTTGATTATGACTTTCCTTATTCGACGACGGATGAACTGTTAGCACTAATTGATGAATTAAATTGTCGCATTGATGTGCATGGGATTTTAGTACAACTTCCATTACCCGATAACATCGATAAAACTAAAGTGCTTGAACGCATAGAGCCGAGTAAAGACGTAGATGGTTTTCATCCATATAATATTGGGCATTTATTACAACGTGACCCAATTTTACGCCCATGTACTCCTTATGGTATAGTTAAACTATTAAAATCTACAGGTATAAACCTATCTGGATTAAATGCTACTGTTGTTGGTGCATCAAGTATTGTTGGTCGCCCAATGGCCTTAGAATTGTTGCTATTAGGTTGTACAACAACCATTACTCATAGTCGAACAATAGATCTTGCAAAACATGTAAATAATGCTGATATTGTGATTGCTGGTGTAGGTATACCTAATTATGTAAAAGGTGAATGGATAAAACCAGGTGCAATTGTAATTGATGTTGGTATTAATCGTTTACCTGATGGTAAACTAGTTGGGGATGTCGAGTTTGATACAGCCATGAAGCGTGCTGGTTGGATCACACCTGTTCCTGGTGGTGTAGGTCCGATGACAGTAGCAATGTTAATGAGCAATACGCTTGAAGCATGCGAAAAATTTAATAAATAAATTATTTTATGTTAGACACATTTTTAATGTATTGAAATAAATCATTTAAAAATGGAAAATAAGGAACATGTTATGATCATACTTCATACTAATTTAGGTGACATTAAAGTTAAAACTTTTAATGATAAAGCACCAGAAACAGTTAAGAATTTTATTGAATATTGCCAAGAAGGTTTTTATAATAATACTATTTTTCATAGGGTTATTGATGGTTTTATGATTCAAGGCGGTGGCTTTGAACCCGGTATGAAACAGAAAAAAACAAAGGCGCCAATTAAAAATGAGGCGGATAATGGCATAAAAAATAATCGTGGGACATTGGCGATGGCTCGCACCCCAGATCCTCATTCGGCAACTGCACAGTTTTTCATTAACGTGGTTGATAATGATTATTTGAATTTTCGCTCGCCAGATATGAGTGGTTATGGCTATTGTGTTTTCGCTGAAGTTGTAGACGGGCTTGACGTTGTAGATAAAATTAAATCCGTAAAAACCGGGCGCGATGGTATGCATTCTGACGTCCCAGTTGAAGATGTCATCATTACGAGTGTTACGGTTGAATAATCCTGCCCGTTATTTTATTGCTGATATTCATCTAGCAGACAATGAGCCTGCCTCCGGTCATTTTGGCGTGTTGGGAGGCTTTCTATCTTTTTTAGATACCTTACCTGAGAAATGTGAATTATATATTTTAGGTGATCTGTTTGATTATTGGGTTGGTGATGATGTGAGAACCAATTTGAATAAGAAGATTGCTCAAGCATTAAATGCACTATCCCAAAAGCAGATTACTAAATATTTTGTACATGGTAATCGTGATTTTTTATTAGGGAATAAATACGCTCAATTATGTGATATGACGATTTTGTCTGATATTAGCAGCTTACCAAATCAGGACAAAAATATCATTTTATTACATGGAGATTTATTGTGTATAGATGATCTGCAATATCAAAAATTTCGTAATGTTATGCACAATAAATGGCTTCAAAAGCTATTTTTATTTTTACCATTTTTCATTCGACTGAAAATTGCAGATAAATTGCGAAAGAAAAGTAGCCAGCATAATCAAATAAAACCTCAAATTATTATGGATGTGAATCAGCAAGCTGTAGTTGAAATGATGATTAAACATAATGCAAATATTATGGTACACGGTCATACTCACAAACCAGCAAACCATCATTTTTTCATTGAAGGTAAATCTGTATCTAGAATTGTACTGGGTGCATGGCATGATGGTATTTCGTACATTAAACAGGAACAAAATAGTAACCAATTAAAACTCTATAGCCATTCTTTCAAATAGTTGGTCTTTAAAATATGTTCTGTTTTACCATAATTTATTAATTTACCTTGTTCTAAAATGGCGACATGATTAGCTATTTTTTTTACTTCATTAATATTATGCGTGACATAAATAATGGGAATATCAAAATTATAATTTAATTTTTGAATATAGGTTAATAACTCTTTTTTTCTAGGCATATCAAGTGCAGAAAGTGGTTCATCCATTAGTAATAATGTTGGATCCGTTAATAATGCTCGGCCTATAGACACACGCTGTTTCTCACCACCTGATAACATTGCTGGATAACGGTTTAACAATGAACGAATATTAAGTACATCAACGATCTCATCAAACCTATTATAGGTTAATTCATTCATCCCATAAGTGAGATTTTTGATGATTTTATAATGAGGAAATAGTAAAGCATCTTGAAAAACAGTACCAATATGCCTGTTTTCTGGTACGACAAATAGATTATTATTAGTATCAACAAGTAGTTTATCATTAAGGATAATATAACCGTGATCCGGCTTAGTTAATCCATTAATCATGCTTATTAACGTTGACTTACCTGAACCGGAAACACCTAATATTGCAGTAATACCTTGGCAGGGAATGTCATGATGAAATTGAAATAAAAAAGAAGGGATCTGCTTATTAATATGTATCTTTAACATAGTTTATTGCCCAGATAATTTATTTTTATGCCTACGGTTCAATGCTTCTGATAAAACTAGTGCAATTAATGACAATAGAATAGAAATAGTACATAATCGTAACGCTGCTGATTCACCATTTGGGGTCTGTAATAATGTATACATTGCTAATGGTAATGTGCGCGTTTCACCTTGAATATTGGATACAAAGGTAATAGTTGCGCCAAACTCACCTAAACAACGTGCAAAGCTTAAAATCACCCCCATTAAAATCCCCGGAAAAGCTAAAGGTAAAGTGATAGTCATGAAGACACGAAATTTATGTGCACCGAGTGTTCGAGCTACATTTTCTAAACGCGTATCTATTGATTCAATAGCCAAACGAATTGAGCGCACCATAAGTGGAAAAGCAACCACTCCTGAAGCTAACGCAGCACCTTGCCAATTGAAACTAAAGCTAATGTTTAAATATTCATTTAACCACTGACCAATAACACCACGTCGCCCCATAGTTAATAGCAATAAATAACCTAAAACAACAGGCGGTAACACTAACGGAAGGTGTACAAAACTGTCAAACAAGGACTTACCAAAAAATTTGCATCGAGCTAAAACCCAAGCAGTTAAAATTCCTATCGGCAAACTAAAAAATATTGCCGCACTAGCTATTTTTAAGCTTAGTAATAATGTTTGCCATTCAATTTCGGTCAATATCATATGCGTAATTTACTGTTTAGTTATAAACCCGTATTTTTCAAAGATAACTTTGGCTTGTGGTGATTGTAAATATTGATAAAAATTTATCGCATTAGTATTTAGTAAGGTTATTGGATATTCAATTGACTTAAAAGTATTGGTAGGAAAAATACCGATAATTTTTACTTTATCACTTACTCTAGCGTCAGTATTATATACAATCCCGAGGGCAGCTTCATTACGCTCCACTAACATAAGAGCATCACGAACATTGGTGGCAGGAGCAAATCGTGATGATAATTTATCAAAAACGCCTAAATTAATGAGTGATTCTTTGGCATAAAGTCCTGCTGGAACATGTTCAGGATCACCAAGAGCTATTCTTTCTTCTTTAGGTAAGATTTTATCCCAATCTGTTTTAGCATTAATTTCAATAGAATTTAATTTAGATTGTATTGGTGCGATTAAAACGAGAGTATTTTTTAATAAATCTTCTTTATTAGTCGTTAAATGATGATCAATAAGATAGGTCATCCATTTTTGATCCGCTGACATAAATATGTCTGCTAACGCACCTTGTTCAATCTGTTTAGCTAATATTGAGGAAGATGCAAAAGAAAACACAATATCGGCATCATTATGTTCATCTTTATAAATTGTTGCAATATCTTGCATAGCGTTGGTTAGGGACGCAGCTGCAAAGACTGTTATTTTTTCAGTAGCATTCGATGAGAAAATCAGCACCACTGTAGCAGCAGTAAAAATCATTCCAAATATTTTTTGCATTTTATTCCTTACATAATTGAGATGCCAATCTTATTTTTTATAAGTATGCTGCCATAACTTATATTTATCACCTTTATTAATTAGTGTTATGTAAAATGAAATATAACGATATTACCAAACTTAATTTATAAAGTACAACTAAAGTTCAGTTTTAATACAATGTTCTATAAATATTAAGTTTATTTAATTTTTCGTATTATCAAAATTTTTATATAAGTAAATATGACCAATATTTGAGATGATTTTTCGTAAGTTTTGATGTCATATTGAAAAAGATTACAATGAGCTTTAGTGTGAGTAATAATTAAGCAAAAATGCTTTTTATGGTGTTAACATTATGTTTTTCCAAGAAATACAATTAATATTAAATTAAAAAAGATGGTCAAGAGAGTGATTGATTGTTAATTATCATCGGGTATAAAGTTATATATCACCAAGTTAACTCAATATATCGAGATTTTATGATTAATGGAATAGAGATAAATTATGCTATCCATTAATCCACAGCATATAATTATCGTGACTATTGTTTAGGTAAAGGAGGGATCATGTTAGAAATAGAAAAAGCATGCTTTAAGATAAATGACTTTAGAGTCTTTGATATTCAATCCCTGACTATTAAGCAAGGTAGTAATACGGCTTTTATTGGGCGTAATGGAAGTGGAAAATCCATATTAGTTAAAGCATTGGTTGGCGAGCAGCAACTCTTATTTGGTAAAGTGCTTAACGAATTTAAATCGATAACGCATATTTCGTTTGAGCAGCTACAAAAGTTGATTGATGATGAATGGAAACGAAATAATACCGACATGTTGAGTGAAGGTGAAAACGATACTGGATTAACAACAGCACAGATTATCCAAGAAAATAATTCGGACAATGTGCTTTGTCAAATGTTGGCTAAACAATTTGGAATAACTAACCTTTTATCTAGACGTTTTAAATATCTTTCAACAGGTGAGGCTCGTAAAACGCTTATTTGTAAGGCATTAATGCAACAACCAGAGTTACTGATATTAGATGAACCCTTTGATGGTTTAGATGTTGCATATCGAGAAAATTTGACCAATATACTTTCTGCCTTATCTGAGCAAGGTATTACTATTGTTTTAGTTTTAAATCGGTTTAATGAAATTCCCGCATTTATTAATAATATTGGTATATTAGCTGATTGCCAGCTGTTGAAATTTGGTTTAAAAGACACAATATTAGAGGATACAATGGTTAAGCAGCTAGTCTATTTAGAAAACATATCTAACTTACCATTGCCTGATGCTGATGGCCCAGCAATCCAACTAGCAGATGAATTAGATCGTATTAGTTTAAATAATGGTTATGTTAGATATGACAATAAAATCGTTATTAATGGATTAACTTGGCATGTTAAAGCACATCAAAATTGGCAAATTATCGGACCTAATGGTTCTGGCAAATCAACATTGTTAAGTTTAATCACCGGGGATCATCCTCAAGGTTATAATAATGACCTTACTTTATTTGGCCGCAAGCGAGGTTCTGGTGAGACAATATGGGAAATAAAACGACATATTGGTTACGTTAGTAGCAGTTTACATCTTGAGTACCGTATGAATATTAGCGTTAAAGCAGTATTAATATCGGGCTATTTTGATTCGATAGGTTTATACCAAGCTACAAGTGATAAACAAGTTAAATTGGCTGATGAATGGCTACAATTATTAGGTTTGCAATTGCAATCTGATAAACCATTTCATTCGCTTTCATGGGGGCAACAGCGATTAGTTTTAATAGCCAGAGCCTTGGTTAAACATCCCTCGCTGCTTATTTTAGATGAACCGTTACAAGGGCTCGATCATTTAAATAGAGAATTGGTTAAGAGATGGATAGATCGTTTAATTAAAGAGGGAAATACACAATTACTTTTTGTGTCTCATCATGTTGAAGATGCTCCAAAATGTATCACACATCGACTAACTTTTGTGCCTAATGTTGATTTTAGCTATCAATATAAGTTAGAGCAGATAAAATAAATTGTTAGTTTTCTACTATCAAATAATAGAATAAAAATAGAAAAAAACGATGTTTTTAGTATGTTATAAACCTCCTTTTTTTTCTCAAAAGTTGAAAAAAGTTTAAAAAGACTATACTTATAGAGTTATCCCCCAAGCCTGTGGATAACTCTGTTAGTAGTTTATTGAAAACAGTGATAAATTCAATTACTATCAGGATTTGTTTTAATTTGTTTAGATTGTAAGCTTTGATAATTATATTTAATTTTATCAATATGTTATTGTAAATCAAGCTTTCATTTTTCTGTCATGTTTTATTATTTTTATATTGTTTGAACAAAAAATATAATATTTTAAAAGGTCAAGTCCTTTTGGGGATAATTTTTTATTAATAGGTAAAATATTAGGTTGCGATAGAATGAAAAAATTCAAATTATGTTCTGATTTTAAACCTGCTGGTGATCAACCAGAAGCAATAAAGAAAATTAACCAAAATCTTGATGATGGGATTGCCCATCAAACATTATTAGGTGTAACAGGATCTGGAAAAACATTTACCATGGCAAATGTTATAGCCAAACATAACCGTCCAACAATTATTTTAGCTCCAAATAAAACCCTAGCAGCTCAATTATATGGTGAAATGAAGGCTTTTTTCCCCGAAAATGCAGTTGAATATTTTGTCTCTTATTATGACTACTATCAACCCGAATCTTATGTGCCTTCGACTGATACTTTTATTGAAAAAGATGCTTCAATAAATGAACATATTGAACAAATGCGTCTGTCTGCGACTAAATCGCTTCTAGAACGTCGTGATGTGGTGATTGTGGCATCTGTATCGGCAATTTATGGTTTAGGTGCACCTGAAACTTATATGTCAATGATTTTGCATTTAACGAAAGGGACAATCACCGATCAACGTTCAATTTTAACTAGATTGGCGGAATTACAATACACACGTAATGAAATTGGTTTCAGTCGTGGTACTTTTCGGGTACGTGGGGATGTAATCGATATATTCCCAGCAGATTCTGACGAGCTGGCTGTGCGTGTTGAACTATTTGATGATGAAGTCGAGCGTATTGTTATGTTCGACCCACTGACAGGTAATAGCGTTAATGAAGTATCACGAATTACTATTTATCCTAAAACACATTATGTTACACCAAGAAATATTATGGATGATGCTATTGCACAGATTAAACAAGAACTAAAGCAACGACAAAAAGTGCTATTAGACAATAACCGCCTTTTAGAAGAACAACGTTTAACTCAACGTACATTATTTGATATCGAAATGATGACAGAATTAGGTTATTGTTCAGGGATCGAAAACTATTCAAGATTTTTAGCACAACGTAACCCAGGCGATCCTCCAGCGACTTTATTTGATTATTTACCTGCTGATGGATTATTATTTATTGACGAATCCCATGTTGCTATTCCTCAATTAGGAGCTATGTACAACGGTGACCGTTCACGTAAACTTAATTTAGTTGAATATGGATTTCGATTACCCTCTGCTCTAGATAATCGACCATTAAAGTTTGCTGAATTTGAAAATATAATGCCGCAAACCATTTATGTTTCGGCAACACCTGCTAAATACGAAATTGAAAAATCAGGTGGTGAAATCATTGAGCAAGTGGTTAGACCGACCGGGTTGTTAGATCCTGTTATTGAAGTGAGGCCAGTTAATACCCAAGTTGATGATCTGCTTTCTGAAATTAAAATTCGTATTAATAATGATGAGCGAGTTTTAGTCACTACATTAACTAAACGTATGGCTGAAAACTTAACAGATTATTTATCTGAGCATAATGTTAATGTTAGATATCTGCATTCGGATATTAACACCGTTGAGCGTATGGAAATTATTCGTGATTTGCGTTTAGGTAAAGTAGATGTGTTGGTTGGGATTAACTTATTGAGAGAAGGATTAGATATTCCTGAAGTCTCTCTTATTGCCATTTTAGATGCAGACCGAGAAGGCTTTTTACGTTCAGAAAGTTCGTTAATTCAAACAGTTGGGCGCGCAGCCAGAAATGTAAATGGTAAAGCGATTTTATATGCGGATAGAATTACTCAAGCAATGCAAAAAACCATTGATGAAACTGCACGCCGTCGCAAAAAACAAGAGGATTTTAATACAGAACATAATATTACACCAAAATCGGTACGTAAAGAAATCAAAGATATTTTAGATGCAGGTTTAAGTACCAAAAAATCCATAACAAAAGTTGAAGCATTTGAACCGGGTAAACCGTATCACTATGTTTCGGTTAAAGAGGTTCAGGCTAAAGTCAAAGATCTTGAAGTAATGATGTACGAAGCGGCACAAAATCTAGAATTTGAAAAGGCAGGCGTATTGCGTGATGAAATAAAAAAATTACGTGCTGATTTTATTACTGCATCTTAATAAATTAAAAGAAGCATCATTAGAGATAATTCGAATTGAACCCGAAAATTGTTTGTAGGAGGTAGTGGTTCATAATGAAATTATTTACTATACCAGTATCCCTATCAATCTGGAAAATGATGCTTATGAGCAAATAAAAAGTGTGTTAGCAGAAATAAATCAAATTTTAGTGTTAACTAATGGTGATAAAAGATTATATTTTAGGCATAAATTCATTTGTGGTAAATAAAAGCGATTTTGTAGCAATAAAACAAGTATGCGATGAAAGGGGAATTAGGGAGTGTGAACTTGTTGATGACTGAGAACTTTAGGTAAATGCATGGCGATTACTTAGTTGAAGCCAAAATTATTGTGACTGTCAATGGATGAGCATAAAACAATTATGCTCAAAAATAAATTTATTAAGTTTAATTACAAGTGAAAACTTAAAGTTACATTGCTTTTGCTTTATTAAGCCAAATTAAAACAATTTCTAATTTATAAAATAACCAAGCAACTTGTTAATTTTTTAAATTTATATTGAGTTAAAATTATTATTGTTATCCCCATGGGCAAAATATTAGTGTATACTTTGAGCACTTAATGGTTCAAATATTTAGATGGTTTTTTATGCGCACTCAACCTAAAGTTGCCATTGTAATGGGTTCTAAAAGTGATTGGAATACTATTCAACATGCTGCAAACGTGCTAGATGAATTAACTATTACTTACCATGTTGAAATCGTTTCTGCTCATCGTACTCCCGATAAGCTATTTCAATTTGCCGAAAATGCAAAACTAAAAGGATTTAATGTGATTATTGCAGGTGCTGGTGGTGCCGCGCATTTACCTGGTATGTTAGCTGCTAAAACCTTAGTGCCTGTATTAGGGGTACCAATTCAAAGTGAAGCACTAAATGGTGTAGATAGCTTATATTCAATTGTACAGATGCCCAAAGGTATTCCTGTTGGTACGTTAGCGATAGGTAAATCCGGAGCGGTTAACGCAGCATTACTTGCTGCACAAATACTTTCCTTGCATGATAAAGATATTTATCAACGCTTATCAACATGGCGATTAAGTCAAACTGATGATATTTTAAATCATCCCGATCCTAGAGTAGATGCATAATTATGAAACTTCAAACTGTTTGCGTGTTAGGTAATGGTCAATTAGGCCGAATGCTTAAGGAAGCCGGTGAACCTTTAGGAATAAAGGTTTTTCCTGTTGGATTAGATGTAGATCCTATCTCTATTCCCTACCAACAGTCTGTTATTACTGCAGAAATTGAAAGTTGGCCTGATACACCGTTCACGCAAATTTTAGCTAATCATCCCCATTTTATTAATCGAAATATATTTCCGCTAATAGCAGATCGTTTAACACAAAAACAACTGCTTAATGAATTAAGTTTACCTACTGCTAAATGGTTCGCTTTAGAACAACCTCAGGATTGGCCAAAATTGTTTACCGAACTTGGTGATCAAATCATTGTTAAATGCCGAACTGGTGGTTATGACGGGAGAGGGCAGTGGCGAATTAATATAGATAGTGACATATCGGTTCCGGATGATATTTATCACTATGCGATTGCTGAACAAGTGATTCCTTACGAAAAAGAGATGTCATTAGTTGGAGCACGTAACGCTAAAGGGGAGATGGCATTTTACCCTCTTACTAATAATTTACATCAAGAAGGTATTTTAAAAATATGTGTCGCTAAACCGAACGAATCACCTATATTACAAACCAAAGCAGAGCAGATGCTATCAGCCATTATGCATAAATTAAATTATGTGGGAGTTATGGCAATGGAATGTTTTGTTATCGGTAATGATTTACTAATCAATGAATTGGCTCCTAGAGTGCATAATAGTGGGCATTGGACACAAAATGGTGCATCGATAAGTCAATTTGAACTTCATCTTCGTGCAATATTGGGATTGCCACTCCCTATGCCTGATGTTTTTTCTACTTCTGTCATGATTAATTTAATTGGAATTAAATTAAATCCTAGCTGGTTATCCGTTGATTTAGTTCACCTGCATTGGTATCAAAAGGAAATTAGAACAGGTCGTAAAGTTGGGCATTTAAATTTAACTCATTATCAATCCGTTAAACTAAAACAATCTTTAACTCTTTTAACGTCATTTTTACCTACTGATTATCAATCATCGATTGAATGGGCAATACAAAAATTATAGTATTATAAATACAAAGGATTGAAATATGATAGATTTTAATAAAAAAATCAGCTATCAACGTTATACAAGTAAAGTATGTGAAGATTTAACCGATGCCTATTCAATTGTACGCCAGTTTGAAAGCGATCGTGGGAGAATCATTAATTCAGCCGCTATTCGACGTTTACAACAAAAAACGCAGGTTTTTCCGTTAGAGAGAAATTCAGTTGTCAGAACTCGCCTTACTCATTCTATGGAAGTACAGCAAGTCGGCCGCTATATTGTAAAAGAAATAATGTATCGACTTGGTAAATCGCGGAAGCTTAAAACATATGGGTTAGATAGTGCAATAATGTCAATAGAAAGTTTAGTTGAAATGGCTTGTTTAATGCATGATATAGGTAACCCCCCATTCGGGCATTTCGGTGAAAAAGCAATTAATCAGTGGTTTATTGAACGGTTGGGGATCGATACTCCATCTAAATACCCATTACTTGAGTTACAGGAATCGGATACTACCGAGCTTAAAAAATTAAAAACTAAAATTCGTCGAGATTTATCAAATTTTGAAGGTAATGCTCAAGCAATACGTTTGATACATAGTATTTTACGATTAAATCTTACTTATTCGCAAGTCGCTTCAATTCTTAAATACTCTAAGCCTGCTTATTGGGCAAAAAATGATGTGCCAGCTAAATTTTCTTATCTAATGAAAAAACCAGGATATTATTTATCTGAAGAACAATTCATTCAAAAATTATCTGAACAACTTGAAATTAAGCCATTCCATCGTTATCCGCTTACTTATATTATGGAAGCAGCTGACGATATTTCTTATTGTATTGCTGATCTTGAAGATGCTGTTGAGAAGAAACTGTTTACAGTGCAACAACTTTACCATTATTTAGAAAAAGCTTGGGGAACAATTAAAGATAATGATTTGTTTAGTAGAGTTGTAAAACGCCCATATGATAATTTAAAAAAAAATGGATTTAATGCTATTGCTATTGGGCAATTTTTTATGTACGTACGCGTTAATGCAATAGGAAAGCTTGTCCCTCATGCCGCTGAGCGCTTTATTGAAAATATTGAAGATATTTATCATGGTTCGTTTAACCATGCATTACTTGAAGATAATGGTGCAGAATATCAATTATTAAAAATATTTAAAAGGGTTGGGGTTGAACATGTTTTTAATCATGAATCGGTTGAAAACATTGAATTACAAGGTTACCGTATTATTAGTGGATTATTAGATATTTATAGTCCTTTATTAAATATGTCGACGGCTGAGTTTTTGAAGCTAGCCGAAGATAATGTTCATCAAGGTTATCCAATCGAAACCAGACTTTATCATAAACTGTCGGCTAAACATTGTGATGCTTACCAACAAGCGATTAAAAATATTGAAAAAATTGAACCAAGTTTTGCTTGTTGGGAGTTTTATTATCGATGCCGACTGATACAGGATTATATCAGTGGTATGACAGATCATTTTGCTTATGACGAATATCGTAAACTTATGGTAACTTTCTGATTTATTTTTTTCTTAAAAGTCAAATGGCAACCAAAAAGTATCATCACAATATTCGTGCATAATAGGCAGTGTTTTCTAGCTATTTGTTTAATAATTTTTTTAATAAGTAATTATTATTTAAATAAATACTGCCTATTTTGATTTATTGTTTTGTAATTATAATTCCATATGTTAACTCAATATTTAAAATGATTATCATCAATTTCTTCAAATAAATTCTCTTTTAATAACTTTATGGCACGATGTTTGCATTAACTTACCCACCTATCATATTAATGAGAGAAATAATAAATGAAATTACTGACTGTGATAATTAAACCATTTAAGCTAGAAGAAGTAAGAGAATCGCTTTCAAAAATAGGTATAACGGGATTAACTGTTACCGAGGTTAAAGGTTTTGGTCGACAAAAAGGTCATTCAGAACTTTATCGAGGGGCCGAATATAATGTCAATTTTCTACCTAAAGTAAAAATTGACTTAGCTATTAGTGATGAACAACTTGATGAAGCTATTAATATCATTACTACAACCGCTTATACTGGCAAAATTGGCGATGGTAAAATTTTTGTTGCTTCACTTGATCATGTTGTTCGTATTCGTACCGGTGAAACCGATGATTCAGCTTTATAACTGTTGTTAAGGATATAATTATGTTAATAAAATTACTTAGCTTAATAACCCTTGTTTTACTAACAGTTCCTGCTTTTGCTGAAGAAGTGACAATATCTGATAAAGCGGATAATGGCTTTATGATGATTTCTACTGTACTAGTCTTATTCATGTCATTCCCTGGAATTGCATTATTTTATGGAGGGCTGTTGCGTTCAAAAAATGTGTTATCGATATTATCACAAGTATTAGTGACATTTTCTTTGATTGCAGTGTTATGGATTATTTATGGTTATTCGCTTACCTTTGGTGAAGGAAACTGGTTTTTTGGTAACTTTCAGCATATCTTATTGATGGGTATTGGTATTTCAGATCTATCAGGTTCAATTTATGAATTTATTTGGATTGCATTTCAAGGATCATTTGCATGTATTACTTGTTGTTTAATTTTAGGAGCATGTGCCGAGCGAATTCGATTTTCAGCCGTAATCATTTTTATGGTGCTATGGTTCACTTTTTCTTATATTCCAATAGCTCATATGATTTGGGGTGGTGGTATTCTTTGTGATGAGGGAGCGTTAGATTTTGCTGGTGGTACTGTAGTGCATATTAATGCGGCAATTGCTGGGTTAGTAGGAGCTTATCTATTGAAAAATAGAATTGGTTTTAACCGCGAACCATTAAGACCATTCAATTTACCATATGTGTATCTTGGTGCTGCTATTCTTTATATTGGTTGGTTTGGTTTCAATGCAGGCTCATCAACGCATGCGGATGAAATTGCAGGATTAGCGTTTATTAATACGATAGCTGCTACAGCTGCTGCAGTTCTAGCTTGGTTATTAGCTGAATGGATATTACGAGGCAAGCCATCATGTCTTGGAGCAGTATCTGGTGTGATAGCCGGGTTAGTTGGAATAACACCTGCTGCTGGTTTTGTTGGAGTAGGGGGGGCACTATTAATAGGTATTATTTCTGGTTTTTCAGGGGTTTGGGGGGTATCTTCATTAAAAAGAGCTTTGAAAGTTGATGATACCTGTGATGTATTTGGTGTACATGGGGTCTGTGGTATTGTCGGTTGCCTATTAACAGGTGTTTTTACTTCAGATATTTTTGGGGGAATAGGATACGCTGAAGGTGTCACAATAATAAGCCAAGTTGGTATTCAATTAATAAGTGTGATTACGTGTGTTGTTTGGACCACTGTTGTATCATTCTTTGCTTATAAAATCGCTGATTTATGTGTTGGATTGAGAGTTTCTGAAGAATATGAAAGTGAAGGTTTAGATATCAACTGTCATGGTGAAAGAGCATTTAATAGTTAGTTGGGATTTAATAGCCAGTTGGGAATAAAGTTAATATTTCCTATTTTTAATAAACCTATTAATTTCAAAAAATTATCTACAGAGAGCCATCCCTGTAGATAATTATTTATTATTAAGGGACCATTACTTAATCATCCCAAAGCATTATCGCATTATCTTCAGTTAAGATTAAAGGTGGCGCAAAAAGGTGCTCCTTTATTTTTGTTGGCATAACATTAACATCATTTAAATCAAGCTTGACATCAGGATAAATCTTAGCCATTTCTTTTAAACGTGTACCAAGTAATTTCTTTACTTTATTTGATTCTTTAGCCAAAGCTATATCATCTTTTAACATTCCAATTTGTTTTTCATGATGTTCCGATTCAAATACTTCACCAAATATGAAAGAAAATTCCTTATTATTACGAAAAGTATTTTTTTCGTTATACTCTTTTTCTTTATATTCAGTATGATGCAATTTAAGCTCCTTAATACGTAATGCAATAATATCATCAATACGATCAGGATAATCTAATTTTGTTTCTAAATAGCTTAAGGTTTTTTGTTTAGCTACTGATTCACTCCTTTGTACTAAGGTAAATAATGGTTTTTTATGTGTCTTCATTTTATAATTTCCTTTTTATTTCAGGACAATAATATAACGATGTATCGGACAATTAAAAAAAACGATTGTTGCTTGTTTTCTAACAACGCTTTAAGTTATCAGTATAAAAATGAATAAAATTCTTCAATTTTATTATTATTTTTTAAAATTTAATTAAATAATATCTTGTTTGTCGATTACCAAAATACTATTTAAATTATATTTAAAAACACTTAATACTTTAGATACTAAATATTTCCAAAATTAAGGTATTTGCACATTTCCTCTTTGGGAACCATTCCCCCTCCTGTTGCCCATACTAGGTGTGTTGCATTTTTTAACGCTTTTAATGAAATTTGAAAACGATCTAAATAAGACTGGTTTTCTTCTACTAGGAACGGTCCTAACATTCCAGCAAGAGCAGAAGGTTCTAATTGAATATGTTCTTGTTTATTCAACAAGCTGAGTAAATCATACATATGTTGATCGGAAATGGTATAGTAACCATCAAGTAACCTTTCCATAGCGCGACCAACAAAGCCTGAGGGTCTGCCTACTGCTAAGCCGTCAGCAGCGGTGATATTATCAATACCAATATCTTGTACCGAAATATTATCGTGTAAGCCCGTGTAAACGCCTAAAAACATGCAAGGTGAATGGGTTGGTTCGGCGAAGATACAGTGTACATTATCGCCAAAAGCGAGTTTTAATCCAAATGCAACGCCTCCTGGACCACCACCAACACCACAAGGTAGATAAACAAATAATGGATGCTCATTATCTACTTTGACATTTAATTTTTTAAATTGTTCCCTAACACGTTGACCTGCGACAGAATAGCCTAAAAAAAGTGTTTTAGAATTTTCGTCATCGATAAAAAAACAATTTGGATCAGATTGTGCAGCTTTACGGCCTTGCTCAACAGCAAAACCATAATCTTGCTGATACTCAATAACCGTTACATGATGAGATCGCAAATTCTGTTTTTTCCATTCACATGCATTGGCAGACATATGAACGGTCACTTTAAAGCCTAATTTGGCACTTATAATTCCGATAGATAGGCCTAAGTTTCCAGTCGAACCCACAGCAATACTGTATTGACTAAAAAAATATCTAAATTTATCTGAAAATAATTGGCTATAGTCATCGTTTTTTGCTAATAAGCCATGCTCAAAAGCTAGTTTTTCAGCATGAGTGAGTACTTCATAAATTCCACCTCGTGCCTTGATCGAACCAGAAATGGGCAAATGGCTGTCTTTTTTAAGTAATAAATTACCCATAAGTTTTGTTTGATGACGTTTTTCAAGTGCAATTTTCATTTTTGGAATCATCACAATTTCAGACTCAATGATCCCTTTCATTTCGGCAGTTTCTGGAAATGCTTTACTTAAGTATGGAGCAAATCGTTGTAATCTTTGGCTTGCATCTTCAACATCATCTTTTGTAAGCGTAACATAGGGTAATGCCTCTTTTAATGTGGTCACCTTTGGGTTAAACCAAATAGTTTCCTCCAATTTCATCAATTGATCTATTAAAGGATATTGCTGTTTTAAGTTTTTAATGTCTAAAGCTTTCATAATTTCCTTCTTAAAATTATTTTATATAACGTAAGATAATAAAAAAGTACTTGCTAAGGAGATCAATGAGGCAATGAAAGTAGCTGAAGTGTAATATTTAAATATTTCATTCAATGATGCACCACAATATTGCTTAACTAACCAAAATAGTGAATCGGTAACAATAGTACAACCTATAGCGCCAGAGCCTATAGCCAATGTTATAATTTCAGGACTAATATCAGGATAAAGTGGAAGCATAGGTGAAACAATCGCAGTCGCTCCCATCATAGCTACAGTGGCTGAGCCAACAGCTGCATGTAAGATAATTGCGACCAACCAAGCTAATAAAATAGGATGTATATCTAAGTGGGATAAAATATTAGCTAGACCATCACTTAATCCACTTTCTTTTAGAATTGCATTAAAAGCACCTCCAGCACCAATGATTAATAAGATGTTAGCGATAGATGAAAAACAATCTTCTGTCTTGGTTAATAGTACTGACATTCCCATATTGCGGCGATGCCCTAAAGTATAATAGGCAAAAAAAGCACCGATAAACATGGCAGTTATAGGATTGCCAATAAATTCTAAAATACCGTATATAGAACTCGATTTATCAATATTAAGTTCAGCAGTTGTTTTTATTAGCATTAAAATAATCGGTAGCAAAACCGTTAAAAGAGTTGTGCCTAACGATGGGAGTTCCTCTTCAGCCTTTACACGCATGCGAGCAAATTCTGTAGGTACAGGTTTAAAAGGTATTTTGTTTTTAATGATTTTTAAAAAAATAGGCCCACCAATTAGTGAAGCAGTAAGACCGATCGCTAAACCCAAAATAATAACTGTACCCATATCAGCACCTAATGCATTAGTTACGTACAGTGCAGCAGGATGTGGCGGCACTATACAATGAACAGCCATTAGAGCCGTACAAAGTGGGATTGCTAATGTTAATAAAGATGTTTTTGTTTTTTTTGCAATAGAAAAAGCTAAAGGAATCAGTAAAACAACTCCGACTTCGACAAAAAGAGTGATTCCGCACACTAAACCAACTAATACCATAATAACTTCAGGCGATAACCAACGAAATTTTTGTAAGGCTATTCCTATTCTTTCTGCTGCACCTGAAATTTCCATCATTTTGCCAAGAATTGTCCCTAGCCCAATGACAGCTGCTAAGAAACTTAATGTATTACCAATGCCATCTTCGATAGCAGAGATTATTTTTAAAGGAGGCATATTCATTAACGCTCCAACATAAAAGCTAGCAAGTAACAGGGCTAAAAAAGGGTGTAACTTACATTTCACGATTGAAATAACAATTAATATAATACTTGAGACTAATACACAAATAATCCAAAATTGGAAATTCATTTTTATCTACTCCTCTGTTATGTTTTATAATTATCAATATTATTAAATGTTTTTAGTTATTATTTGACAAATGATAAATAAACAACTTAACATGAATTAAATTTGTACAAAAAAATGATTTAAATCAAATAATGCGTTATTTCAAATAGTTGTATTCGTTTTTAATGTTTAGAAATGTAAATTGCCGTTAGTAGTACTGTTGAAGTCGTAAAACGAAACGCAGGAGGAATTACTGATGTATGATGAAGAAAGTTATTTGGCTAAAAATCGTGTAATTAACCGTTATCAATTAGCTAAACTATATACTTTTGAGTCTGCTGCTCGCCATTTGTCTTTTGCATTAACTGCTGAAGAACTTTGTATTAGTCCAAGTGCAGTTAGTCATCAGATTATTAAGTTAGAAGAAGAACTTGGTTTCAAATTATTTAAACGGTTTCATCGAAGGATAGAGCTTACTTTTGATGGCAAAAATTTATTTGATGTTGTAAAAAAATTGCTTAAACAATTAAATCAGGAAATCCTAGAAATAACCAATCAAGAAATCTCTGGTACACTAACAATTTACGCGCGGCCTTCCTTAACTCAGAGTTGGTTAGTGCCTAAATTATCGCAGTTCAATCGACAATATCCTTATATAACACTCAATATTTTGTCAGGCAATGAAATTATAAATTTTAATCGATATCGCATTGATTTAGCTATTTACTATGACGATCATAAGCATGATGAACTAATTTACGATTACCTAATGAATGAAACAATTACTCCTGTTTGTAGCCCATATTATGCTGAAAAACATAATTTATATCGCAATCCTAATAATTTAAAAAACTGTACTTTATTGCATGATAGCCAGGCTTGGGGATATGATTCAAGTTTTGATGAGTGGATAACTTGGGCAAATAATTTTTCATTATCTTTTGATTTTAATAATATTGCTAAAATGACATTTGATAGAAGTGATTTAGCTAGTGAAGCTGCGATATATAATGTTGGGGTAGCTATGGGACGAAAACAATTAATTGATAAATATCTTGAAAATGGCGATCTTATAACTCCTTTTCCTGAAATGAAAAAACAATGTAAACAGCATTATTATGTATTAAGGCCACAAGCAAAATATAATCCAAAAGCAGATATTTTTGTTAAATGGCTAAAAAAATATGTCTAATTTATCGTATAACTAAATAAGTATATTTTTTCCTGGAAATGGATAGAGAGCTTTTGTTGTATGACTATTAGGTTAAGATATTTTTTTAATAGTGCGGCAATAGCCGCACCAGAATCGCTAAAGTTAATCATGTGGATTTTTTTAAATGTTTTAGGTTTGATAGGGTAATTGCTAACATGATTATTATAACACCTACCCATTCATTAAATAGCACTGGCTCTTTTAAATAAAAATAAGAACATGTTACTGCTATAGGCAATTCTGCTGTGGATAATATGGCGCTTAACGAAATCCCGATTTTCGGCATCCCTACTGAAAATAAAAATGGAGGTAAAACGGTACCAAGCAATGAGAGTAAAAATCCGAGTTGATAGAGTTGGTCATCAATAGGCAATTTAAAGAAAAATAATGGTGGAAAAATTAAAAAGGTTATGATACATGCACCGGTTATCATTAAGGCACTTTTTTCTAGTTTTGGTAAATCGTTTCCGATATTGCTACTCGTTATAATAAATAACGAGTACATTAGTGCAGCTAAAAAACCGAAGAAACAGCCTGTTAAGTTTAAATGAATATCTTGATTAAAAATTCCTGTAGATAAGCAACTACCTATGATAATCATAGAGATAGTGAAAAGTTGAATTATTGTTGGTTTATTTTTAAAAACAACGAAATCGATAATGACGCTAAGCCATAAATATTGCATCAATAAAACAATTGCAATCGACGCAGGTACTAACTGCACGCATTGATAATAGCATATTCCTACCAATCCAGGAAATATCCCAACACTACAAACTTTCCATTTTTTAGTGAGCGGTTTTTTTGTCGATTGATCTATTTTTGTTTTACTAATTTTTTTAACAAATAAGTGAATACTCCATAAAATAATCATACCTAAAAAACATTGGATGCCTGTGACCTCACCAAGGGAATAGCCTGCCTTATAAGCAGTTTTTACAATCGAAGATAGTACGCCAAAACTACAAGCACCTAAAAATACTAAAAAGCTACCTAAAAATTTTTCTTTCATATTTAAATCTCAAAATTTAAAAAATTACTTTATTGATAATAATCAATATACAAGATAGTAAGAAATCACAGGTATAATTCTGTGAGTATTTTTGTGGAAAATTATAAATTAATCAGAACAAAATGAAAGGAATTATCTTATAATGCATTATATTGTATATAATAAATTATTCCATTATAAAATATAATTTATTACGGATATAGTTAAATGATTAATAAGAATTAATAATTAATACTAGTGTGTAATTTAAAGAATTAACCATGTGGGTTGACAATTCCTGTCTTCTCTTTGTGTGTATATTAACCTATAGAGCATTTATAATTGAAATTAAATAAGCACTAAAACATTGATCATAGACATAAATAGGTCTTGTGTATTTGTTTGAATAGTTGCTCTTTTTTTTACAAAAATCAATCCAAAGATATTATGGAAATCTATCTCTCTAAATCTAAACGAGAAAGCTAAGATTATTTTTGATTTTTATTAAAATTAATATGAATTAGCGTTAAATTGTAAACGTCTAATATAAGAAGTGTCGTACAAATGACATAAAGTAGTTCTAGCTTAATTAGCTTTTTATCCACATTACCACAATAACAATTGTTGTGCCAAATACTCTATCCTTTGATAAAACTGTTATAGTATTGAATTTGTGTTTATCCAAACAGTGATAGTGTATAGAATTGGATAAAGCGATAATTTGTATGAATGCTAAAGATTGCGTCATATTCTTCAAAATACAAAATAAAATAACAATAAGCAATCAATTAATTAATACGATCAGTTCCTGTATAAATAACGCCTTTATCTCCTCTAAAAAATCCAATTAACGTTATATTTGTTTGTTTAGCCATATCAACAGCCATTGATGTTGCCGCCGAAACAGCCAGTATAATTTCGATACCACAACTGGCTGTCTTCTGCACCATTTCATAGCTAGCTCTACTAGAAACAAGCACAACTCCATGTTGATATTCCAAATTCTTTTGTAATTTAATGGCTCTAAACCCCAATAACTTATCTAATGCAACGTGCCTACCTACATCTTCAAATCCTGCAAGGAAGTTACCTTTTAAATCAAGCCATACTGCGGCGTGTGTGCAGCCAGTTTTATTTCCTACTAGCTGTACTTTCCTAAGATGAGATAAACTATGATTAAAATCAGAAAGAACAATGTGGTCATTTATTGGAATACTGGGCAAAATTTGGCAAACCTGATCAATTTGTTCCGAACCACATATTCCGCAGCCTGTTCTTCCCGTAAGATTTCTACGTTTTTGTTTAAGTTCGCTAAATCGCCTTGATGATAGTTCAATATGGACCTCAATCCCTTTTGAAGTATCCATAATATCAATACTATAAATTTCATTCACGTTTTGGATAATTTTTTCCGTTAGTGAAAAACCTATAGCAAAATAGTTGAGATCTTTCGGTGTCGCCATCATAACTACATGTGATATGCCGTTATAAATTAATGCTACTGGTTTTTCGATAGCGATAATATCTTCCTGCGAATTGAAAAAATCCCTATCTTTAAATTTTTTGACTGAAATCTTTTTAATACCAATGGTCATGGTTTTCTCTTATGATTTATTTTGTTGATTTAATAGGTTAGTTCAGAGCTACGAATGTTAATAAACTATGATTAGTATTCGTTATTTATATTTTGTAAGGTTCTGACGATAGTTTGTTCGTGTTGACCAATATGTCGATTATTATGTTAAAATAATCAGTAATAATCAATTATATTATTATCAATATATATTATGTCATTACATGAAATTACCAATGCAATTATACAATTTATTGAAAATCATCAGGTATGGGCTTTGCCAATTATTTTTTTGTTAGCATTTGGTGAGTCGCTTGCCATTATTTCATTATTACTTCCTGCTACCGCCATTTTACTTGGTTCAGGCGCTTTGATTGGTTCTGGAGCTATTTCATTTGTACCTGTTTTAATAGCAGCTTCGTTGGGTGCTGCTATTGGTGATTTTGTTTCTTATTGGTTAGGAAAATACTATCACCAACAGGTTATTTCTTCTTGGCCTTTGAATAAACACCCAAAATTGATTTATCGTGCAGAGCAGTTTTTTATGCGTTACGGAATATTTGGCGTATTTATTGGCCGTTTTTTTGGACCTTTGCGTGCAATTGTTCCTTTGGTTGCTGGCACAATGCATATGCCAGCAATCAAGTTTAATGTAGCTAATGTTGTTTCAGCTCCTATTTGGGCATTTGTATTATTAGCTCCAGGCGCATTTGGGGTTCCTTTCTTAGAAACTCTTTTCGGTTAAATTGTTCCTACAGTATAACTACGACGCCCACTTTTACGCCCAAGCGCTTCTAAATTAGTTTGTAAAGGAGGGAATGGTAAAGTTAAATTGTTCTTGCGATATGCTTCAAGTATTAACTTATGAATTGCACTACGTAAAAGCATTCTATGATTCATTTCAGCGGCAAAGACGCGTAATTCAAATAACTGGATGCCTTCTTGAATATCGACTAAAAACACTTGAGGTTCCGGATCACTAAGCACATATTCACATTCATTAGAAGCTTGTTGTAATAATTTAATAACCAGATCACTATCTGCATCAATTGTTGCTGGAATGGTTAGTACAATACGTGTAATAGAATCAGATAAAGACCAATTAACTAATTGCTCAGTAATAAAGGCTTTATTCGGCATTACAATTTCTTTACGATCCCAATCAACAATAGTGATTGCTCGTGTATTGATTTTCGCAATACTTCCCGTAAGCTCACGAATCGTCACAGTATCGCCAATACGGACAGGTTTTTCAAATAAAATAATCAATCCAGAAATAAAATTTGCAAAAATTTCTTGCAAACCAAATCCTAGACCAACACCTAATGCAGCAATTAACCATTGAATTTTTGACCAATCTATACCTATAAATGAAAATGCAATCATTGATCCGATCATTAAAATAATATATTTGGATATTGTAGAAATTGCATAGCCAGTACCTGGTGCTAAATCTAAGTGTTGTAAAATGCCTAGCTCTAATAAAGCAGGTAAATTTTTAACTAACTGAATAGTAATAGTCATTACTAAAATCGCAATGCACACCGCACCAAGAGTAATATACTGTTCTATTTCGGCACCGTTGACGATAGTATTGGTTCCCCAAAGTTTAATATTATTCATAAAAGCAAAGGCTGAATGTAATTCTGACCAGAGTAAAATCATACTAATTAATGCAATTAACATAATTATGGATCGCACTAAATGTAGAGATTGGGCACTAATAGCATCTAAATCTATGACTGGTTCATCGAGATTTTCATTGGTTGAATTATCGTCTTCTTGAATTTTTGCTCGTTGCATACGTTCCAGACGGCGTTGCTTTGTTCGTTCAAATTCAATACGACGTTTTTGGATCCACATCCAGCGACGAACCATAAAATAGATAACTAATAAGCCGAACCAAATGATCACAGATGCTTCAAGACGTCCTAATAATACTTGAGCTGTGGATAAATAGCCTAAGCATGCAGCAATAATGGCCAACCACGGTGCACTTAGTAAAATAAACCATAAAATATGGCTTAAAAGATTATCCCCGGTTCCTTTTTTGTCAATAAATAAAGGTACTCCAGCACGGTGAATAGAATTGGTCATAAATACTAATGCAAAGCAAAGCAGAATAAAAGCAGAACGCCCAATTGTTGCGGCAAATTGCCGATTACTAAACTGATCAAAACTCATTACGATCATAACAAGTGGGATCACTAGCCATACTGAAAGTTGATAGTATTTCATTGCAGCACGAACATTTTTTGCCAACCAACCAAAATGAGTGATAAATAAGCCATTTGGGGCCGCAAAATGCGAAGTTATAATAAAAACCCATAAAATCGGTGCGGCTGCATTAACCCCATAGCCTAATGCGACAGCAACTGGGTAATCCCAATTAATTTGTAAAGTATAACCAAAAACTGCCCATAATATAGGTATAGGCAATGCCATTATTAATGAGAAAATAACGACTTTTAAGGTTAATGAATAGCTATCTTGTGTTACTTTACCTACTCGTATTGCTGATTTATTTAAAAATGTGTTGTACTTGATACGCATTTTTAAATGGGCAAAAACGAAAAACATCGATAATATAAGTAGAAACAATGGTTTTGGTGAACTAAGTGCTTCTAAGCTTGCATTATATAGTTGTGATAATGTGTCGATTGAAAAGATAACATAAACCACATCTTTAGCTAGATTTAGAGGAAAGTTTAATGAAATAGGATTGACATTGGCAACCCAGAAGAAGTAGCGATGAGTGGCGTCATTAATTTCGTCAATTACATTAGTTAATTGTTTATTCGCTATTTTTAATTTTGCAAGTTCAAGAATTGTTGTATCTGTTCCTGAAATTAACGTTTTAAGCAGCTCTGTTTGTTCACGTAGTAAACGTCGGTATTGAGCTGCTTCTTTTGTATTATTAAAAGGAGACTTATTTAAGGAAGGATAGTTGTCTAATGCCGCTAAATTATTTGTGTAGTTAAGCTGTTGTGCTTTTTCTTCAGCAATTTCGGCATCAAGTTCATGCGATTTTGGTTTTTCTGGTAGATGTAAAAGTTGTTGGCGTAATGTTTCGCCAAGAGCAGTTGAAAAACTCAACCATTCTCCTTGTTCATCTAGTGTTGCCAGTGTATTTTGAGCGTGTGAAATTTGCGTGGTAATATTATTTTGTTCATTAATAATGCTAGTCAAATGTGATTTTTGAGAGTCCATGTATTGCCGAAGCTCATCATTTTTATTACTTAACTGGCTAATAAGTAGAGATAATTCCTGTTCATTATTAATGGTTATTGACTCTGCAAAAATTACTGAAGAACAAATCATCAGTACAAAACTTAAAATACCACGCATCCACATAAGGTTAAATCCTTTCGGCTAATATCTGTCCAACTCGAGTAATATCACCGATTTTAATATTTTTAGAAAATTCAATTGAGTTTGAAGCAAATAATGTTATCACCGTTGAGCCCAATTTAAAACTACCCATATCTTGCCCTTTGACGAGTTTTACTTCATCCTTATAATTCCAAGATTTCATAATACCTTCTCGAGGCGGTGTAATTATGCCTTCCCATTGTACTTCAATGCTACCAACTATTGTTGCACCCACTAAAATTTGCGCCATAGGGCCAAGCTCAGTTTCAAACAAGCAAATTACACGTTCGTTACGAGCAAAAATATTGGGAATATTTTCTGTTGTTGCTTTATTAACCGAAAAAAGTGAACCTGGAATATAAATCATTTCACGTAAAATTCCATCGCATGGCATATGAAAACGATGATAATCTTTAGGTGATAAATAGGTTGTTACATAGGTCCCATTTTTGAAAAATTTAATCATTTCAGGATGACAAGCAAGTAGTGATTCTAATGAGTAGGAATGCCCTTTTGCCTGTAATAACTGATTATCTTGAATTAAGCCAAATTGGCTAATCACCCCGTCTGCAGGCATAACTATTATATTATTTGCTGTATTAACTGGTCTTGCTTCTTCTTTTAATTCTCGGGAGAAAAAATCATTAAAAGTCTTGTAATCTGTTGCATTAGTAAGTTTTGCTTCGCTTAAATCTACTTTATACAGTTTACAAAACCCTATGATCATCCATGTTGTAACCTTTCCTAGCTGTTTTTTAGCTAACCAACCGAATATGACAGTTAATAGCTGTTTAGGGAGAAGATACTGAATAATTGTTTTTAGCTGATTTAACATAGATTGCTCTCTAATTATGATAAAAATTGCACATTATAGCAATATTTACAATGATTGCATTAAAGTTAATCTTAACATGATGAGTAAGTTATTGGTGTTGATTGAGGAACATGAACAATAATTATAGAAGGTTAATAATCTGTTAATAGAACATTTTTTAATATTATGACAAGGAAAAAATATTATATTGAATAATTTATTATTGAAATAGATAAAATCTAATTTGTTAAAAATGCTTATTAAATTGTATTTTTTGAACTATAATATTCAGAAATTATTGATGAAAATTTGATCTACGGTGGGGTTTTAATTTTACTTGCTAAATCAACTCTTAGCTGGGTTTCACGAACATTCTAGATGAGCTTAAACTGAAATCTTCGTTTTTTATGCTGGTATATTTAAGTGTATAAAATTAGTTTTTATTATTTTTAATTAAAGCATCCACAAAAATTACAACTGTTTACAATTTTTAAAGTTTGTTATTAAATGCAAACCAATAAAACTATAAAAAGTATAACAGTAAGGAGAACAATAAAACTAACAATTATTAATACTTAATAAATTGCCTGAACAGCAAATAAAGGAGTTATGTAAAGTAGGCAAATTAAATGATTTAGAATGAAAGGAAATAAACAAAAATTAACTGTTAATGGGTTATAAAGCACCGATACAGAAAAAATGTTTAATAAATTAGAGTCCTAAATCTACAAAAGCGGGATAAAAATAATTAAGGATATTATGTTTTACCTAATAATTTTTTAAGTTATAAGAGATTTATAAATAAAATGGAAAAAAAATATAAAGTTATATCTAGTTTAACATCGCAGCGATGTAGCATTACTTCTGAAATATCACATCATAAAAAATTAAAAGTTAAAAAAATATTGGCACTAGCCACGTTAATGGGTACTTCCTATTTTTCTTATGCTGATTGTTCATCCGATAATAATATTAGGGGAGTTTTTGCAAATAATGGATCTAATTGTACGTTTTCTAATGATGTATATAAAGGTAGCAATATTGTTCGTATAGAAGGTGAAGGTACCGTAGCAACATTTATAGCTAATAAAGTTGAGATGTATAATACTGCAGTAAATGGTACGCATTCTTTGGCAATAGGGGGGGGGAATGGTGGTAATAACATTCCTGGTGGTTCAGCTATATTTGAAGGCAGCTTACAAATTGAGGCTGGAGTCAAAACTTCTCGTGGTATTTATATGGGGGATAGCGGCAATTTACTTATTAAAGGAGATTTATCAATAACTAAAAATTCTGCTAGTGGTGTAACTATTGAAATCGTAGAAAACACCAATAACGCTGTTATTAATGGCACAACCAAACTAACTACAGCAGGAGCAGATGCTATACGTAATGGTGGGAACCTTACATTTAATGGTGATCTTATCATAGAAAATGATCAAACCTCTGGTATTGGGATCCATAATGGTAGAACAAGTGATGGTATTTTGACATTAAACAAAAATACGCAGATTATAACAAAAGGGATGGCTATTAAATTAGATCGAGGGACATTAACAAATAATGGTGTTTTAACTATTGATTCTTTAACTAACGATTCTATGATTGTGTCTGCAGTTTCTCAAGGGGATAGCACAATATTTAACAATAATGGCACAATAAAATCAGATTCAGCTAATGTTGAAAGTATGTTTAGTCATCAATCAGCAGGTACATTAATTGTTAATAATGGTAAATCTGGTGATCTTTCTTTCGAAAAAGGTTTGCTATTTAGCAATACATCAAATGGTACTATCCAAGTTAATAACAAAGGAAAACTTTTAGGGAAAATGGATGCAAATAGTGGTATTATCGATCTTGATAATACTGGTGTATGGCATAGTAATGGTCAATCCAACTTAAATAATGTCATTAATGCTGGTACTATTGAATTCTTGCATAATTCACCAAATGAATTTTATACAATTAATGTTAAAGGCGATTATGTAGGTAAAAGTGGTGTTGTGAAAATGCATACAGTATGGAATGCGCCAGGTAATGAAAATGGAGATAATTCTTTATCAGATACACTAAAAATTGCTGGCTCAGCAACAGGAAACACCAAAATTATTCCAGTATCAGAAAATGGTAAAGAAAATATAATAGATGGTGATGTTAAATATGTCGGAAAAGTGATTAATACTATCCCTGTTGTCTATGTAGCTAATAGTAGTAATGACGCAGTATTTGAAGGTACAGCAAAAACTACTGGTGCTATTGAAGTTCAGTTAGCAAAGCGTATAACAACTACTGGAGATGAATATTTCTGGGTTATGGCTGTTGAAGATCCAAGTGCAAATGGGGGGATAAGCTCAGGTATGACTCCTCAATTTGATTATAATTGGCTTCATTTAGGTTCCAATCCATACTTAAATTCTAAATCTGGAACACTTATTTATGCAGAACCCGTTTCTGGCTATACTTTAATGCCTCGTATTAATTTAGAACAAGGATATTCAAGTATTGCGACTTTAAGGGAACGCCGTGGAAGTTTTTCTTGTTATGATTGTAGCTCAGATGATGATAGCCATACATGGGGACGTTTCTTTGGTAAACACCATAAACAAGATGGAAAAGAACGGTTGAATCTCGACACAAATATTTATGGTTTACAAATTGGGCATGATTTTTTAGCAAATAAAACCAGTAATAATGACCTTTTTTTACTTGGTGCTTATCTATCATATAGTAAAGCAAATACAGACTTCTCAGATAAATATCATGCTAAAAATGGCATTATCATTCGAGATAAAAAAACAGGTGATGGTAAATCTGAAAGCTTTGGCTTAGGTATAACTGGCACTTTTTATACAAATAGTGGTAGCTATATTGATTTAGTTGGTCAGCTCTCTTATTTGAACAACAAATATCATGCACGAAATGGTAATAATTCTGATAGTCAACGTGGTTGGGGAACCGCAATTTCTGCGGAAGTTGGACAATCTTTTGATTTGTACGGTGCTAATTGGTCAATTGAACCTCAAGCACAGTTGATTTACCAATATCTTAAATTAAATAGAGTTAATGATGGTGTTCGCCATATAGATCAAAATGGTCAAGATGGTTTGCGTGGCCGCCTTGGTGTAATGTTGTCCTATAATGATGCTAGTGTAGTGGCTCAACATAAATCTTTTTATGTAATTGGGAATCTATGGCATGACTTTATGAGTTCTGGCGAGACTAATATTGGTCATGACAAAATAAGCGAAAAATTTAATAAAACTTGGGGGGAATTTGGTATTGGAACGCAATTACCTATAGCTCAAAACACAAGTCTATATGGTGATATCCGCTATGAACATAGCTTTAGTAGTGCTAAGCGTCAAAGTTTCTCAGGTAACTTTGGTGTGATGATAAATTGGTAATTATTTAAATTGGCATATTTACCACAAGATTTGCACTCATTTATAAATAAAATGTGTACAAATCTTGTGGTTTTATTTTGAATGAACGATAAATCAGTCAAAAAGTCATTAAGTTAATCTTGAAATTTTTCATATAAAATCCGAATATGCTTAACCAATAAGTACATAAACTTATGGTAAATAACTGTAAGATTGTTTTTATTAGAGTAAATTATTTAAAATAGTATAAAAATACTTAATTATTAATAATAAACATGGCATTAATATAGTTATAAACATTGCATCTAACAAAACAAACTTAGCATGTTAATGTTGTTTTGTGGGACAATGCCTTTGATCCTAAAGTTAGGTGCATTACTGATATAACCAATAAGTTTTTTCAAATTTGTAAATTAAAGATTTTATTTTGTTTTACGATAAATTAGAAAATATAAGATAAGTTGGCGCATTATCCAAAAACTTGAAAAATGATTCAGCAAATTAATGCCAATAATTGGTTTATTGTGCCTATTGTCTTTTAATGGTATGACATTATCATCGCTGTCTACTGATAAAATAGCAAGTATAACCACGCTGATAATAAATAGATTTATAAATATTACAGTAACTGTGATAATCGGTATCCAAGCGCATTCTCTATTCTAATTGATTTTGGATAATTAACACAAAAGTAATAATATTATAGTACTTTGTTTCATATAAGATTAGATAAACTAATATGCAGAATTAAACTGACTATTCTTAATAATTACTAAATCTCTGAGATTAAAATTTCAGGATAATCATAACTAATTTTTAAATAATAGTAGTTAAATTTATTTGGCTATGCCAATAAATTTAGAAAATATTAGAGCATATAAATTAGTTAAAACACTAATAGATTCTTTAATTAGGATATTTTAAGATCATTTCAAATCAACAGCCATCTACACCAACAAATTAAGACTAATTAATTTAAATAACATTAAAAAATAGATAACACTACTTTTGAGGAGTTCTTTACATTGATTGATAGTTGATCTTAGATATAGCTTAATATTCATTTAAAAAAGATTAAAATTTATATCGATTAAATAATTATTTAATATTGCTAACAGTATATTATTAGTAAAATTTTAGTGAGCTAGAGTATTGTATAGCTTTTTATAAATTTAATGATAGATAAAAAATATTCAATTTACATTTTTTATTTTATTCATTAGTAAGTAATATTTTATCAATATGCTCTATAATTTTAGTAAACTTTCTAAGTTGTACTCATGTTTCTATTTTGAATAGGACGCAGGGAATAATATTTATTAGATTAAAGAACTTGCTAATCAGCAAGTTCTTTATTAAGAATATTAATTTATTTCAATTGGTTATAAAGTAATTGAAGGTCGTATTTTCTGCCAAATAGATACTAGTTAATAGTATATGGCAGAATTTATTCATTTTAATTACCAGTTTATTTTCAGACCAATGTTACCTCGGAAGCTTTGGCGTTTACTGCCACTAAAATTATGTTCGTAGCGAATATCACTATAAAGCTCACTTTGATTGGTAACAGGTATATTTAAACCTAAACCAATTTCCCCCCAAGTTTTGTTAAATTTCTCGCTTATTTTGTCACGACCAATTTTTACTTCATCTGGGTTGAGAAAATCATGCCAAATATTACCAATTGCATACACTGATGTATTTTGACCTTCTTTATCTAGTTCATTATAAGAGAGCATTAAACTAACACGACCACGTAAAGTATCTTGATTATTCTGATCAACGTGACGAACCCTGTCGGTAAATTTATTAAGTTTTACCATTTGGTAAATAAGTTGTGCTTGTGGTTCAATAGACCAATTGGTGTCATTCAATGGAATTGAATGACCTGTTTCAGCCGAAAGCGCTACTCCCCAACCATCTTGAGTAGAAGGGTTTTTTCCTGTTTGAGCATTATATTTGTTACGTAGGTAAGATAATTGCCCCACTAGGTCAATATAAGTGCCAGTGCCAGAGTAATAAGTATTTGTTATACCTAAGCTAAAACTATCAGACTCACCTTTACCAGTTTTTTTGTTGCCGATAACGATACCATTTCTAGCATGGTATCTATCTGAAAAATCAGTGTTGGCTCTTGTATAAGATATGTAGCCACCTAGCAAGCTAAGGCCATTATTACCAGTCGGTGTAACTAAGAAATCATGTCCTATTTGTAAACCATAAATATTTGTATTCAGATTTAAACGTGTTTTTCCATCTTGTTTCTGATGCTTACCGAAAATACGCGCCCAAGTGTTTTGATTATTATCTGTAGCACAATTTAAGCAATAGATATCACCACGGCGTTCTCTTAGATTTGCCAAACTTGAAAATCCTTGTTCAAAGTTAACGCTAGGCATAAGCGTATAACCAGCAACTGCATCTGCATAAATGGCTATATTCGATTTTGCATTCATGGCGGCTACATTTCCAGTATCCGATTTTATTTGTGTTGTCCAGAAATATTCATCATGGTTATCTACAGTACGTTTAGCTAACTGAACTTCTGTTGCACCTGTAGTTTGAGCTGTACCAATAAAAGCAACTTCTGCTCCACTATTAGCAACATTGACTACTGGAATAGTATTTATTAGTTTTTCAACTTCTTGTACATCACCATCGATGATTTTTTCTGTACCATCATTAGATACTGGAATAATAGTAGTAATACCTTTGGCTGTACCGGCAATGTTTAAAACATCTGATTCGGAGTTGGCTTCGCTTTCGCCACTAGGCGCATTCCATACAGTATGCATTTTCACTACACCATTTTGACCGACATAATCGCCTGTAATATCAATAGTAAAAAATTCACTAGTATTACGGACTAGCGATGGTAAGTGTTTGAAATGAATAGTACCTGAATTAGTTACGTTTGTCAGCTTAGAATGTTCAGTCGTTTCCCAAACACCAGTATTATTTAGATTAATGATACCATCACTGGTTTCAATTTTACCAGACAAGATCCCTGCATTATTAGCTACAATGGTGCCTGTAGAGGTATTAGTGAAGATATTGCCGCTATCTGAGGCCAATATCCCATTTTTAGTATTGTTTATTTGCAATGTACCGGTGCCATCATGCTGGATAATAGCTTCGATATTATTCACCTTACTGATATCTAGGCTACCACTATTATTAAATGTAGCGATTTGACCTAATTGAACTGTACTATGTAAAGCTGCTTTATCATCGGCTTTTTCGAAGGTAAGTTTACCTAGATTAGATAGAGTACCACCCGCCAATTCAATTGCTGTTCCAGCATTATTTTTAGTAATATTAGTGTCTTTTAACATCAGAGTTCCATCAGATAGGTATATGGCTTTAGCTTCTGATGCGATAATGTCTAATTGTGAATCTTCAGCAGCGATGATGTTTCCGCCTTCAACATGAATACCATTACCATCGTTTGCATGAATAGTAGTTTGTTTATTCAAGTTTAAGGTGCCGTTTGATATTTTAATACCATGACCAGTATCATTAGTGGTAAGGGTGGTATTAGCAGCTAAGTTAACTATGCCATCTCTCATGTTAATTGCGTTACCTTTACCATTAGTTGTGATAGCTAATAGGTTAGCTTTATCACTGCTTATGGTGCCACCGTCAATGTTAATACCATCGCCTTCTTTAGTGTTGATAATTGTTTCTTGGTTAAGGTTCAATTTAGATTTTTGACTCATATTTATACCATTACCAGAACCTTCGGCATTAAACAACGTTTTAGTAGCTAAGCTAACTTCTCCTTCATTTTGTATTTTTATAACGTCACCAATGCCAGCATTTTTATGCTCTGGTTTACCTTCACCATGTGTAGTTGCATTAAGTTCTGAGCCAAAAGTAACCTTACTATTACCCGAAACATATAATGATGTACCAGAAGCATACCATTGATCTCCAGAACCATGTGAATCAATGTTGGTTGTTCCATCAATTTTAATCTCGCCACCATAAATATCCATGGAGTTATAGTTTCCTTCTAATATTGATGATTTTAAGTTAAGATCACCTTTAGCATGGATCAAGCCAGAAGTTTGGACTATTGCTTTCCCTCTTTCTATAGAGATGTTGAGGTTTTCATCAAAAATTATATTACCTGCACTATTTTTTAAGCCTATATAATTTGCTTCAATCTCTACATCTTTTTTAAAATTAAGATCTCCACCAAATTGGGTATTATTTTGCTCTGAACCATTTCGAATGCCATCACCATCTGATTTTATATTTGTTTCATCTTTTACTATAATTTTTGCTGAGTGTGCATTAGCCAAAGATACATCAATAGGTGTTCCAGTTCCATATTCTGCTTGGTTTTGATCATTTTTATCAGCCCAATGATTTGAATGGTTGATATTCAATTTTCCATTAACAATTAATTCACTATTATCGCCTATTAAGATACTGCTTGGTCGGTATTGTTTTTTTGTCTCATCTGGCGGCATAGTTTTAGCGCTAACATTAATGCTTAAATCGCCATCCACGGTAATTACCCCACCAGAACTTGGTCGATTGTTCACAGGAGATTGTCCAGGGTAAGGCTCTGCTGTACCAATCACTAATGCATGATTTTGGTTTTGGCTAGTAATTGTTACCTTACCACTAGTTGGTTTAAAGGTAACTTTTCCTCCGTTATCAACGGAAATTACTTTATTGTCTTTACCTTTAGTTTCTGTTCCTGTGTAACTATCTTCGTTAAGCTCGCAGCTACTACCGCTAATATTGATCTTAGTTGGATCGCTTGCAGTACATGGGCTAGCCATTGTATTAGCAGAAAGAGTAGCTAGTGCAGTTACTGCTAACAGTTTGATGCTTTTAGTTTTTCCCTTTTTTGCTAGCTCTGAAACAACAACCCATTGTCGCTTAGATGTATGCCAGACTATTTTGTAAACTTTGTTCATATCCTCACCTATAGATAAAAATTACTTCTGTATCTAACTTTATTTGAACTTATTTAAAAAAAGTTCTCAGTTATTTTTGATTATTATTAATTAACGATAGTAATTGTTTTAATTAAAATAAAGGATATTAATTAGATTTTTACCATTAAATGATAATAAAACGTAATATATGTATATAAATTGATTAAATTGTTATTTATCTGTTAAAGGTGGACTATCTTATTGTTATTTATTTCATATGTATATAAAAATATTATTTTTATGTTTGAGTGTGTGATTTTTAGGCATAGGTGAGTTGTTTATAAAATAAAAGTTTTATTAGGTTGCATAAGCAAGTAATACCAAAAGTGGTGTCACTGATACTCATACCACTGTTGGTTATAAAAAAAATAACAAGTTGTTGATTGCGAATACTGGAGTTAATATTCCAATGGACCATTTCATGTAGCCAAAAAAACTAGGCATGTTAATTTTATTTTGGATAGCAATACTTTTAACCATAAGGTTTGGGGCATTGCCAATATAGCTAAGTGCTCCCATAAAAACTGACCCTATTGATATGGCTAATAAGGTTTTTTCAAGTGTAGTCATCAAGGTTACCGCATTGCCCGATGCCAAGTTAAAAAATACCAGGTAAGTTGGTGCATTGTCTAAGAAACTAGATAGTAATCCTGAAAACCAAAAATACATACTATTAATTGGTTGACCTTGTTGGTTATTGACTAATGATACAAGTGAGGATAATGCACCATTGTTTCCTGCTCTTAAAATCGCAAGCACTGGTACAATAGTGATAAATATACCGAGAAATAGTTTAGCTACTTCAACAATTGGTTCCCAATTAAAATCATTACTAGCTCGAATTGATTTTGAAGTAATGAATGTAGAAGTGATGGTGATAATTATAAAAAAAATATCTCTTATAAGACTAGATAAACTAAGATGAGTATCCAAAATAGTTATCCCTAATGAGGTTTGCCAAAGTCCTGATAATAAAACCATGGTTATAATCATAGCTAATAAAAAGATATTTTTTATACCATATAGCTTAATGGATTTATTTGTTTTTATAATTGTAATCAATTTAATACTGTTGTATTGTAATTGGAAATAGTAGCGATCAATAAAATAAAAAATAGTCAGCAATAACAATGAACTCAACAAAACGGGTAACAACATATTTTTAACAGTCCAGAAAAAATCGATACCTTTTAAAAATCCGATAAACAATGGCGGATCACCAAGTGGTGTTAATCCTCCGCCTATATTAGCAACTAAAAAGATAAAGAAGATAATAATATGAACAGCTTGTTTTCGATTACGATTTGCTCTAATTAGTGGGCGTATCATTACCATGGCTGCTCCTGTTGTCCCCATGATTGATGCTAATAAAGTACCGATTGCTAACAAGCTAACATTTAATTCTGGTGTACTGATGATTTCACTTTTAATGAAAATACCACCTGAAACCGTAAACAAAGCCATTAGTAATAAAATAAAAGGAATATATTCTGCTAATATTGCATGAGTAATCATCTCTATCGTGGTTTGATATCCAAAACAATAAAAAGCCGATATCATAAATAGTAATACCCAGAAAATAATGATTTTTCCATAATGATGATGCCAAATACGCGGAGTGATTAATGGTAATAAAGCAATGGAAATTAAAGTTCCAGCAAATGGAATGCACCAAATTAATGAAAAATGATGTTGGCTAAAATCATCAGCATAAAGATCAAATGGTGTGAATATCAATATTGGTATTAGCGATAAAGTAATAAAATGCTTCATTAGATTAATTATTTTTCCTTAATTTAACAATATCATAGCAAATAATCACAACTTTGTACTGATTTTTATCTCTTAAATTACCCTAATAATGAATTAATGAATATTATTATGCAGTTATTTATAACAATAAAAGGCTTTTTATATTTATCCACCCTTTATTATATATTCAACATGTTATGAGTTCACACAGTAACTATTTGTTATCAAATAAATGTCGACTATTAAAAAGTTTTAATTGCTATATGGAAGCGATTAGTTCTTTCTTAAAAATTAAAGATAACGGAATTACTTTCTAATAAGTTAAAATGGTTATAGTATAGGCAATATTGAGTCAATATCCATTTGCGATTTAAGGAAATATCTATGAGTATGTATACAACAAAAAAGCTTGTTGAAAAGTTGCAAAGTATTGTAGGTAAAAAACATACTTTAACAGATTCTTCTCGTACATTACCTTATCGTCAAGGTATTCGCTTTGGTGAAGGTGATGCATTGGCCGTTGTTTTGCCGGGAACGTTAGTTGAACAGTGGCAGGTGTTAAAGGCGTGTGTTGAAGCGGATGTGATTGTTATCACACAATCCGCAAATACTGGATTAACTGGTGGTTCAACGCCTGATGGTAATGGCTATGATCGTCCTGTTGTTATTGTTAGTACTCGTCGCTTAGATAGTATTAAAGTGATAGAAAATGGTGAACAAGTTGTCTGCTTGCCAGGTAGCACACTTTTTCGTCTAGAAAAGGAATTAAAAAAATATCATCGAGGTCCGCATTCGGTTATAGGTTCATCTTGCATTGGCGCTTCTGTGATGGGGGGTGTATGTAATAATTCGGGTGGAGCACTGATTCAGCGTGGACCTGCGTATACTCAAATGGCGGTGTTTGCTCAATTAGATGCGCAAGGGCAATTGCGTTTAGTTAATCATTTAGGTATAGAATTGGGTGATGAACCAGAAACAATTTTACAGAATCTTCAAAATCATACTTATACTGATAAGGATATTAAACATGATGCTGGTTTAGGCCATGATCACCATTATTGTGAGCATGTTCGTGAAGTAGATGCCGATACTCCTGCTAGATTTAATGCTGATCCTGCTCGTCATTATGAAGCATCAGGTAGTGCTGGTAGATTAATGGTATTTGCTGTGCGCCTTGATACATTTCCGTTAGAGAAAAAATCAGCCGTATTTTATATTGGTACAAATGATATTAATGAATTAAATGGTATTCGTCGCCACATTTTAAGCCAATTTAAAACCTTGCCTGTGTCGGGCGAATATATACATCGCGTGGCTTTTGATATTGCCGCAGTTTATGGGAAACCGACCTTTTTAGCCATTAAAAAGTTAGGTACAGATATGATGCCACGCATGTTTGTGTTTAAGAACTTTGTTGATCGTGTTACCGCTAAAATTCCATTTTTTCCAAAGAATTTTTCGGATCGGTTTTCTATCTTTGCTTGCAAATTTTTGCCAAATCATTTACCAAAATCAATGCGTGATTATCGTGATCGTTATGAACATCACCTTATTTTAAAAATGGCAGATGATGGGATTGCAGAAGCCGAGGCTTTTTTAAAAGATTATTTTCAAAATAAAAATGGTAATTACTTTTTATGTGATGAAAAAGAAGCCGAAGCCGCAATGTTACACCGTTTTGCAGCAGCAGGTGCTGCAACGGCATATCGCAATGTACATAGTAAAACAGTGGAAAACATTGTTGCATTAGATATTGCATTACGACGCAATGATACCGATTGGTTTGAGACGCTACCAGATAATATTGATCAGAAATTTATTTATAAAATGTATTATGGGCATTTTTTCTGTTATGTATTTCATCAAGATTATATAGCTAAAAAAGGGGTGGATTGCGATAAAGTTAAAGAAGAGATTTTAGCATTGCTTGATCAGCGTGGTGCGCAATATCCAGCCGAGCACAATGTGGGGCATTTGTATCATGCCAATGAGGATTTGAAAAAATTCTATCAAGAGCTTGATCCTACAAACAGCCTTAATCCGGGCATCGGTAAAACATCTAAGAAGAAAAATTGGGCTTAATTTTTTTAAATTCTAGATACTTAAAACCAACCGCTCGAAATCACATCTAGCGGTTTTTTCAGAATAACATCACAATAGAACAATTAGCAGTTATTTGATCACACCAACTTTTTTAATTGATATAAAATTTCTAATGCTTGTTTTGGTGTTAAAGCATCAGGATCAATCTGTTTTAACGCTTCTTCAACTTCCGAAGGTTCAGGTTCGTTGATAAAAGAAAGTTGAGATTGAGCAACGCCACTGTTAGCCGTTTGTTTTGAAATAATCTCGAGCTCTTTCAATTTTTGTTTAGCTCGCTTTAATACTGTCTTAGGCACACCGGCAAGTCCAGCAACAGCAATACCAAAACTTTTACTCGCTGCGCCTTCAGATACTTCGTGGATAAAAGCAACGGTATTATCGTGTTCAATGGCATCAAAGTGGATATTATAAACACCTTGCATATGTTCGGGTAATTGGGTTAATTCAAAGTAATGAGTGGCAAAAAGCGTCATTGATTTGATTTCATTTGCTAAATTTTCAGCACAAGCCCAAGCTAATGAAAGCCCATCATATGTTGAAGTTCCTCGACCAATTTCATCCATTAATACTAAACTTTGTTGAGTTGCATTGTGCATAATGTTAGCCGTTTCGGTCATTTCGACCATAAAAGTGGAGCGTCCAGATGCCAAATCATCAGAAGCACCAATACGTGTAAAAATGCGATCAACAGGTCCAATGACTGCTTTTGATGCAGGGACAAAGCTACCAATATAAGATAGTAAAACAATTAAAGCAGTTTGACGCATATAAGTACTTTTACCGCCCATGTTTGGACCTGTAATAATTAACATACGTCTGCTTGGTAATAATGAGAGCGAGTTTGCAATAAACGGGGTTTGTAGCACTTGTTCAATCACCACATGTCGACCATCTTTAATTTCTATTCCTGAGTCGGTTGATAGTGTTGGTTTTTGATAGTTAAGTGTTAATGATCGTTCCGCTAGGTTGGTAAGCACATCAAGTTCGGCAATGGCCTCAGCACTGATTTGCATAGTGGCTAGATCTGGAATTAATAGATCAAATAGCTGTTCGTAAAGTTGCTTTTCGAGTGCTAATGCTCGTCCTTTGGATGTTAGCACTTTATCTTCGTACTCTTTAAGTTCGGGGATGATATATCGCTCAACATTTTTCAGTGTTTGACGACGAGTATAATGAATTGGTGCCAAATGGCTTTGCCCACGGCTGATTTGGATATAGTAGCCATGCACAGCATTAAATCCAACTTTTAATGTGTCAATGCCAAGTGTTTCACGTTCTCGGATTTCTAACTGTTCTAAATAATTGGTTGCACCATCGGCTAAACTTCGTAGTTCGTCTAGTTCTGCATTATATCCATTAGCAATAACCCCACCATCACGAATAATTACTGGCGGTGTTTCAACAATAGCCTGATTTAATATTTCGGCTATACGGTCAAATTGATTTATTTTTTTACGCAAATTAATTAACGCAGGTGAAGTAAGACCACTTAATAGTGTTTGTAATTGTGGTAATAAATTATAAGCATCACGTAAACGAGCAAAATCACGAGGTCGAGCCGTATGTAATGCAAGTCTTGCTAAAATACGTTCCAAATCACCAATTTGTTTTAATAATGGATTAACTTCATCAATATAATTTTGTAATTCGCCAATAGCTTGTTGTCGATTTTGTAATATAGTCAAATTACGAATTGGTGAATGCAACCAACGTTTAAGCATACGGCTACCCATTGGTGTTTGAGTTTTATCAAGTATTTCAGCTACAGTATTTTGAGTTCCACCAGATAGGTTTTCGGTGATTTCTAGATTACGACGTGTTGCGGCATCTAACACGACAAAATCATAAGCCGACTGTTTGACAATTGAACGTATATGAGGTAGAGCTGTTCGCTGGGTATCTTTAACATATTGTAACAAACAGCCAGCTGCACAAAGTGCATAATGACAGTCTTCCACACCAAATCCAATTAAATCATTAGTGCCAAATTGTAGATTAAGCTGTTGTTTTGCTGTTTCAAGATCAAAGTCCCATTGCGGGCGACGGCGCAATCCAGAGTTATTTTCAATTAATGGCATGGATTGAAATTCTTCTGGATATAATAATTCGACAGGACTTGTACGTTGCAATTCGGCTTGAATTTCCTCGAAATTGTCACATTCGAAAATATAAAATCGTCCGGAGCTAATATCGAGCGTGGCATAGCCGTAATAATTTTTATATTGCCAAATTGATGCCAGTAAATTGTCTTTGCGATCTTCTAATAATAGCTCATCACTTACCGTACCAGGAGTTACAATACGGACAATTTTTCGTTCTACTGGTCCTTTACTAGTAGCTGGATCGCCAATCTGTTCACAAATAGCAACCGATTCACCTAGTCCAATTAACTTTGCTAAATAACTTTCAACCGCATGATAAGGCACCCCTGCCATAGGAATTGGTTCACCATTTGACGAGCCACGCTTTGTGAGAGAAATATCTAAAAGCTGCGAGGCACGCTTGGCGTCATCATAAAACATCTCATAAAAATCACCCATGCGATAAAAAAGCAAAATATCGGGATTTTCTGCTTTTAATTTGAGATATTGTTGCATCATTGGGGTGTGATTGGTTAAATTGTATTCATTAGTCATGGCATTATTTCTATACTTGCATTTCAAAAATCTATTAATTTTACTATCCCGTATTAAAAATAGCTCAATATTTTATAAATTATTAGTCAGTTGTATAACAAAAAATATAATCGATTTAACCCATATAAAATAATATAATTTCATTTCATTATAACCTATTATTGGAATGGGTTGTATGAAATTAACTGAAAGCATTTATAACAATTAGCGTCTACTTTTATTTTTTTGTTTGTAATGATATTGATTTTGTTGTGTAACTATCCCCTAAAATAGTACAACAAAAAAGTAGAAAATTCTCTATGATAAAAGAAAAGGGGATTTAATGATGAAAAAAATGACTGAACATCAAATCGTCGCTATTTTAAAAGAAGCTGAAGCGGGTATTCCGGTTAAAGAACTGTGCCGTAAATATGGCGTGGGTAATTCAACTTTCTATAAATGGCGAGAAAAATACGGCGGAATGGAAACTTCGGATATCAAACGCTTAAAGGAGCTGGAGGCTGAAAATCGCAAGCTTAAGCAGATGTTTGCCGAACTGAGCTTAAAATCCCAGCTTCAGGAAGAAATCATAAAAAAGCTTTAGTGCCCACAAAGGCACGTAAAACG